>JACVCA010000072.1 GCA_016742295.1 Alphaproteobacteria bacterium
ATCATATACTGTCCGCCGTTCGCATGGAGTGTTGTGCCGGTAATTAAACTTGCCTCATCTGAAGCTAAAAATTCTACCATACGCGAAATTTCTTCAACTCTGCCCAATCTGCCAATGGGGATCTGGAGGAGGATAGAATCAAGAATTTGTGGAGATATGGAGCTCAACATATCTGTATCAATATATCCTGGTGCTATGACATTTGCAGTAATGCCTTTTCGTCCACACTCTTGAGCTAAAGCTTTGGTAAAACCAATAAGGCCAGCTTTTGCCGCACAATAATTGGTTTGACCTATTTGGCCCTTGATTGCATTGATCGAGCTTATATTAATAATCCTTCCAAATTCTCTGGCTCGCATATCTTCAATGACTGCACGTACCATATTAAAACAAGAAGTAAGGTTTGTCGAAATCACCTCATGCCATTGTTCAACAGACATTTTATGCAGCATTGAATCGCGGGTTATCCCTGCATTGTTAACAAGAATTTCAGGAGTTCCTAATTTAGCTCGAACTGAGGCTACTCCTTCAAGACATGATTCATAATTCCTTACATCCCATTTAAAAATCTCAATACCTGTTTCCTCTCGAAATTCAACAGCTGCATGATAATTGTCATGAAAAGTTGCTGCAACTAAATATCCAGATTTTTGAAGGGTGATAGCGATGGCTTTACCAATCCCCCGGGTTGCGCCAGTCACCAATGCGATTCTTGACATTTTTTAAGACTCCTTTATGAATTAGCTTTTAAAAAATGAATCATTGGCTCCCACACTTCTATACGCGCAGAATGGCCTATAATGGCCCCAATATGTCCAAGCTGAGGCTTGATAATCTGACAAGACTCAATTTTATCTGCCAATGCTTGAGCAGAAGCAGGTGGTACGATTACATCCCGTTGAGGAATAATAGCTAGAGTAGGAATATTCAAATTTTTAGGAGTAATAGTTTGGCCTAAAATTTGCCAATTTCCAGAATTTGGAGTATTATCCCTGTACCATCCAAAAAGACATTCTTTTGCAACTTGAGGAGCAAGAGGTACACAATCATTTAACCAGTCTTCAACCGCTGAAAATTTGTCTAAGATCTCGGTATTTGGTTCATTCTCTCCCAAAGAACGGAATTTTTTAATTACACTCAAAGGATTGAGAGCGTTCAACATAAATTGAATCATTTCAACAGAGAGTTCGTTTGAGGAATTGATGATTTGTTCTAAAAATTGAGAGTAATACTCAAGATAAGGAATAAGCCATTGTTGATCTGCATGGAAATCCCATGGTGTTGCAATAAGAACAAGGCTTTTAATTTGAGGGCTAAGTTGTGCAAGTGCTGCTGCCAGTAATCCTCCCATACAATATCCGACCACATAAATAGGTTGAGGGCTTAAAATCTCAAGTATAGGTATTAAATCTTGTTTTATATAATCCTCAAGGCTAAATCCTCGCTCTTGGTCACTCAACTCTCCCCAATCCACCAAGATGGGGCGGAGTTTCTTATCTGCAAGGTAACGCATCATACTATTACCTTCCACTAGGTCTAAAATATAAGAACGATTGACCAGGGAAGGTATACACAAAACGATAGGGGCGTTTGGATGAGAGAAATCCCCATAGTCTAAAGCCCGGGTGGCTCCTCTTTCCCAGATCACTTTGAGGTCGGATGCTAAACGGTTATAAGTGGATGCCTGATAAAGGTGAACGCCCTTTAGAAAATTATGAAACCTTGATTCAGCTTCTTGTGCTACAGCAGTCAATAACTCTTTGGGAAAGACAGCTTCAAAGACTTCTTTAAAAGGATCGAAAGTTAGATTTAAACTCTTTGGGACTGTGTATTGTTGAAGGTTTTCTAACCATTGTGTTTGTAAAGATGGCCCTTGCTTGATCATCCATGCGACCCAGGTCTGAAAGGCTAAGTTAGTGTTGTGCTTTTCTTGTTTCACAATATACCATGTTTTTGAGATAGGGTGGCATCAAGCGATAAGATGTCCGATTTTTGAAACATTTGAGGAAACGGTGCAAATATGAAAGGATATTTGAGTGAATGAATAAAAAGCTCTTCCCATAGGTCTAATAGAGCTGCAGCTTGAGTTTTATAGCAATCCATATTATTATGACTCCTTTGTTTTTATAAAATATATCTCCGGAAGTATGTATTTTTTATTAATAAGAGATTTTTTTTAATGCTTGCTATTTAGTAATTTCATTAAAGCCCCCTACGATACTGATTCTAAATAATTCCACTTGATAAATAATCGTCCATATGCCACATGTTTTTTCTGGACAAAAGAGATTAAAAAAACGCATAATTTAAAAATGAACATATTCACAGAAATCATTATTGAGCTAAATGTATAGTAAGACTACAGATTCAATACGAGTAACTGTTGAAGCCCAGTTCCTGGAAGATCAATCGGAATCAGAAGAAGATCATTACGTTTGGGCTTATCATGTTAGCATCGAAAATCTAGGACTCAATTCAGTTCAACTGAAAACACGTCATTGGGAAATCACCGATGGAAATGGTCAAATCCATCAAGTATACGGGGATGGAGTTGTAGGTGAACAACCAACCATAGATGCAGGCGACATATTTGAGTATACAAGTGGAGTACCTTTAACCACCCCTTCAGGAATTATGACAGGTTACTACCAAATGATCACTAATATGGGGGATAGTATTCACGTAGATATACCGGCATTTTCACTCGATAGCCCTTATGATTTAAAAAGCATCCATTAGCCTTTTTGTATCACTAGACTTCTTGCAGGTTTTTAAACTCTCCACCCTTTATGAATAGCTGCTGTACCACCACTTAGATTCCTATAGGTAGTATGCTTGAAACCTGCACTAGCAAGCATTTGAACCAGAGTCTCTTGGTTAGGAAATCGTGCAATACTTTCCACCAAATATTGATAGGCTGTTCGGCCTTTAGCTACGAGTTGACCCATTAAGGGAATGATATGAAATGCATATTTGGTATAAAGTTGCTCTAGTAAGGGATATGAGATTTGACTGAACTCTAAGCATAGAAAAAGTCCGCCTGGTTTTAACACCCGGTAAGCTTCAAAGAGAGCTTGATGGATATCTGTAACGTTTCGTAATCCAAAAGCAATGGTGTAGACATCAATACTGCGGCTCGGAATAGGTAATTGCAAAGCATCTGCACAGATCCATTTAGGAAGCAAAGGGAGCTGGCGTGTTAAGGCCCGTCTTTGGCCCACACTCAACATCGCTTGATTGATATCACAAAGAGTAACGCGAGTTTCAGGGTTTATTTCAGAAAGAGAACTCAAATAACGAAAAGCAATATCACCGGTCCCCCCTGCGACATCAAGAAGATGTAAATTAGGGCGCTTAGGTATTTCAGCTACAAAAGAGCGTTTCCATAAGCGGTGAATACCAGCACTCATAAAATCATTCATTATATCGTAACGTGATGCAACTTGATCAAAAACATTTCGAACAAGATGAGGTTTATCTTCAGGGTCGACATCTTGAAACCCGAAAGGGACCTTCATTTTATGAGAATTATTTTTGCCTTTCATTCAATGATTATACATCTTACCTAAAAATATGCTAGGTTTCACTTATGCCTGAATTACCCGAAGTTGAAACTGTTTGTAGAGGATTAAGAAGCCTTCTTGTAGGCAATACCTTTAAACACGTGAAAAAGTTCCGGCCTAATCTTAGAATCCCATTTCCAGAAAACTTTGAAGCTTTATTAGAGGGGAGAAGTATCAAGAAGATTGAACGGCGCGCCAAATATATACAAATATTTTTGGATTCAAAGCAAGTCTTATTGATTCATTTAGGGATGTCCGGCAGGCTTTTAATGCAGGATAACAAGCAATTTAATCAAGAAGCTCCTCATACACACGATCATGTGATATTTCACTTAAGCTCAGGTGATTGGGTACGTTACCGGGACCCTCGACGTTTTGGATTAATGGATTTATGTCATGAAGACGTCCTTACCTCTCATCGTTTATTCCGTCACCTCGGACCGGAACCTTTAGAATCTTTGTTTGATGCTGAAAGATTATCAAGAGCGCTTAAAGGCAAAAAAACCTCAATTAAAGTAGCTCTGCTTGATCAAAGGCTAGTGGTTGGGATAGGCAATATCTACGTGAATGAAGCTTTGTTTCGCTCGGGCATTTCCCCATTACGTAATGCTGGATCTTTATCACGGGTAGAGGTTGCAACATTACTACCCATACTGAAAGAGATCTTAGAAGAAGCAATTTCTGCTGGAGGGTCGACACTGCGTGACCATATTCAACCAAATGGTAAACTTGGGTATTTCCAGTATAAGTTTAAAATTTATGGGCGTGAGAATAAAGCATGTCTAAATTGTGGTAACGCACATCTGGTTAAAAGGATTGTACAAGTTGGCCGTTCAACATTTTATTGTTTAAACTGTCAAGTTTGATACGTGCTACAAGCAGACTTTTAGATATAATTTCCTATATGCCTAGAGTACATTGCCTTAATAATCTGTACTTCAGCAACAACACACATATAAACAGCTATCCATTGCTTATCACTTCCTTTCTCCTGGTAAGAGCTCATAAGTGAACTCGAGGCTTTTCCCTTAAGATGTAAGGATTAATTTTTCCCTGTATCAGATCCCGACGTTACCAGGGCTATAAGACTTCATGGAACTTTTAAAAAAAGAAGGAAGTTGTTACTTAAGTTAAAAGCTACCCCGAAAGAATCCCTGAGCTTTTTGAATTAAAAATACGCCGAAATCGGTGAAAAGAGTAATTAATGAGCGAGCATGAGCTCTTTAGACAAGCAATAGCTCTTTGTTAATTTCTTAAAAGCTTTAATTAATGTTTTTTTAACTGCTTTAAGTGCAAATTTAAGCTTAAGGATATGCAAGCGACAGTAAATTTATTAGCGCTAGAAATTGCTGTAAGTTTAACATAAACTTTAAAGATTATAACTTAACCAGGTTTGAAGTTCTCACAGCATTCGACACGATCAACTGCTGAAAGACATTGAGGGCAATAATTATGACAGGTCGCCAGGATCCGGCATCGTTTTTGTCAGGTCAGAATACAGTTTTTTTAGCTCATCTTTTTGTAAGCTACTTGAAAGACCCTTCAAGTATTGATCCAAGCTGGGCCTTCGCCTTTAAGTCATTGGATGATGATGCCTTAAGTATTTTAAGAGATTTAAAGGGAGCTAGCTGGGCGCAAAATTCCATATTACTTAAGATCGAAGGTTTTGATTATGAGAATCCTGAATTAAGACCTACCTTAGCGTCAGAAAGGAATGAACAAGGTTCCCAACAAAGCGGGCTTGACTCAATTCGTGCTTTAATGTTGATACGTGCATATCGCATGCGGGGACACCTAGGAGCAAAACTCGATCCCCTTCAGCTAGAAAGAATTCAAACTCATGCTGAATTAGATCCTTCCGCTTATGGATTTGGAGAAGAAGATTTTGATCGCCCCATTACTTTATATGGTTATTTGGGACAACAATCTGCAACTTTGAGAGAAATCTATGACATTTTGCAAAGAACCTATGAAGGACCTATTGGCATTGAATTTATGCATATCCAAGATCCGGATCAAAAGACCTGGCTTCAAGAAAATATTGAGGATTTAAATCAACGATACAATTTTACTCTTCAGGAACGAAAGGAAATTTTAAAATCTTTGATTCAGGGAGAGATTTTTGAAGATTTCTTACATACCAAGTATCCCGGGGCGAAAAGATTTGGGATAGAAGGAGCTGAATCAACGATTGTGGCATTGCATCAAATTTTAACGTGGGCAGGGCAGCGAGGCATGGAAGAGGTTATGCTAGGAATGGCACATCGTGGACGTTTGAATGTCATAGCGAATGTGATGAATAAGCCTTGCCGAGAAATCTTTTATGCTTTTCAGGGAGGAGTTAGTAAAGCTGAGTCTTTAGGTTCAGGCGATGTCAAATATCATTTAGGATGGGCAAATAATTGTATTTATGGGGGGAAAAAATTACATCTATCATTAGCGGCTAATCCTTCTCATTTAGAGGCGGTAAACTCTGTGGTCTTAGGTAAAGTGCGGGCAAATCAAGTTCTTCATAAAGATGAATCCCGTATCAAGGTGATGGGACTACTTTTGCATGGAGATGCTGCCATGGCTGGCCAAGGATCTGTGGCTGAAGTTTTAAGCCTTTCGAAGTTACAAGGATATAGGACTGGAGGAACAATTCACGTTATTATAAATAACCAAATTGGGTTTACTACCAGCCCCCAGTATTCACGTTCTTCCCCTTACTCTTCTGATGTCGCCAAAATGATTCAGGCGCCGATTTTTCATGTAAATGGTGACGACCCTGAGGCAGTTGCCTATATTTCACGCTTAGCTGTAGACTTCCGAAAGCGTTTTCAAAAAGATGTCGTTATTGATATATTTTGTTATCGTCGGAATGGCCATAATGAAATTGATGATCCTTCATTCACTCAACCTCTAATGTATAAGGCAATTTCTCAACACATTCCTGTATTAAAAAGTTATACTGAAAAGCTTGTGAGTAAAGGCG
>JACVCA010000073.1 GCA_016742295.1 Alphaproteobacteria bacterium
TGAATTGGAAGGCAAAATTGCTGAATTGCATCACCTGTCAAGTACAGGCGACTTTGATATTCTTAGCGAAATGACTCGCTTGAAAGCTAAAGTCGAAAAGATGTTGCATCAGATTTATGATAAGCTGACGCCTTGGCAGAAAGTGCAAGTAGCCCGACACGTGGCTCGTCCTAACTTTTTAAATTATGTAGAATTCTTGGTGGAAGATTTCACAGAATTAGCAGGCGACCGTTGCTTTGGAGAAGATAAAGCTATTATTGGGGGGTTAGGACGCTTCCGCGGTCAATCCGTGATGATTATGGGCCATCAAAAGGGGAAAGATACAGAATCACGTTTAAAGCATAATTTTGGTATGGCCCGTCCAGAAGGATATCGTAAAGCGCGGCGTTTAATGGAAATGGCCGAGAAATTTGGCCTTCCTCTTATTACGCTCGTTGATACTGCAGGGGCTCATCCTGGCATTAACGCTGAAGAACGAGGTCAAGCAGAAGCAATAGCCCGTTGTATAGAAACCAGTGTGATGCTGACTATTCCTGTTGTGGCAACAATCACAGGAGAAGGAGGATCAGGCGGTGCAGTTGCTCTTGCGGTTGCCAATCATGTTTATATGCTTGAACATTCAGTCTATTCCGTCATTTCACCTGAAGGGTGCGCTTCCATTTTGTGGCGAGCGAATGATAAGAAAGAAACAGCGGCTGATGCTTTACGGATGACTGCTCAAGATTTACTCAAGTTAGGTATTATCAATGGAGTTATTAAAGAGCCTCTTGGGGGCGCACACCGTGATGCAACTCAGAGTATGCAAGCTGTAGGAGATCAAATTGAAACAGCTCTCCGTCACCTTATTCCGATGAGTGGACTTGCAAGAAAAAAGCAGAAAGAAGAAAAATTCTTGGAGATGGGCCGTAAAGCTTTAATATAAAAAATTTGGAGTCTAATGAATTCTTGGGTCTTCATTATCTCTTTGGCCTCAGCAAGCGAGTGCCAAGGGTATATATGTAGGATATAAACTCATATGACCAAGAAAAAAAGCCTTTTGAATTTTATTTTTTTCTCTCCTCACTCCCTTCATTTGGTTAAATATTTGGTTAATGGAGAAACTGATTTACAGCTCCCGATTTTCCTATATTTTTTCCAATTCAGAACTACTTCTTAAGGATTGTTGAGGTCAGTGAAACTGAGAGAGATAACTATTTAGGGAACCCTTCGTAGCGAGAATATTGATTTTTTCAATGAAGTCAGCCTTGGAGTTTACCTACTTAACTGTCATGGAATAAACAGCGGGTTATAAAATGATATCTTTTTTAGATAACTTTCAGGTTTATTTACAATAGAAAATAGGTCGCAAGACCAAGAAAGATAGCGTAACCTAGCACATCAGTCGTGGTTGTCAACAAGGGGCCTGCGCTGACTGCGGGATCTAAGCCTAAGCGGCGCACTAAAATTGGAAGACAAGCGCCAGCAAGACCTGCCCATAGCATATTGCAAAACAAAGCCCCCCCTAATACAAAGCCAACTTGAAATTCTTTAAGCCACCATCCGCCAATAAGACCTAAAATTGTGGCAAATAAAAGCCCCATTACAATCGAAACAAATAGTTCTTTACGAATAGCTTTCAGTTGGTTGGTGGATGTCAATTCGCGCGTTGCCAAAGCCCTAATTGTAACAGTCACAGCTTGCATACCAGAATTTCCACCCATAGCTGCAACAATAACCATTAAAAAGGCTAAGGCTACCTTTTCATGGATGGAGTTTTCAAATTGTGAAATAACATTAGAGGCAATCAGAGTATTGATTAAAGTGACAACGAGCCAGCGTGAGCGTGAAAACGCAGTTTCAAGAACGGGGTCATTGAAGTCTGATTCACTCACACCTGCGATATACATGATATCTTGTTCAGCTTCTTCATCTATAACATCAACCACATCATCAACAGTGATCATACCCACAAGGCGTCCACTTTCGTCTACAACAGGGGCTGATACCAATGCGTAATGACGAAACATGAGGGCAACTTCCTCTTGATCCATATTGACAGGGATTAAATGGAGGTTGTTTTCCATAATGTCAGCAATCTTGGTTCCGGCTTCTTCGCGCAAAATTCGATTTAAAGCGACTGCACCAATCGGGTGATGACGAGGGTCGACCACGAAAACGCTGTAAAAACTTTCAGGAATACCTGGCGCATTGTGAATAAATTCAATGGTTTCTTTAACTGTCCAAAAGTTAGGCACACAGACGATTTCACGTTGCATTAAACGTCCTGCGCTATCTTCAGGATAACTTAAGACTGCTTCAAGAATAGCCCTTTCTTTAGCCGGTATTGCATCTAAGAGTTGTTCTTGTTGTTGCTTATCAAGATCCTCAATAACGTGGATGACATCATCACTTTCAAGATTACTAAGTGCAGTTGCCAGAGTTCCAGTCCCTACTAGGGCCAAAAGCACATCTTTGGCGGAATCTTCCAAATAAGTTAAAACTGTAGGATCAAAATGATCTTTGATGGCTTCAATAAAAGAGCGACGTTGATCTGAGGTTAATTTATTAATAAGGTCAGCGACATCAGCAGCATGTAAGGAGCCTGCAACCTTTACGAGAAAGGCACCATCATTCCTTGCAATAGCTGAAGTAACATTTTCCACCAATTCTTCTGAAACACCATAAAGAGAATGTTCTTCTTCAAGAAAAAATACATCGTCTACTTGTTCGGAAGAAGGGGGAGTTTGCGTTTGATCGAGATCTTTATTGTTAACCATGTTTTATCCAAATTCTAACCTTTGAAAGCCGTTGGATGGGTTTGGGGCTGCTCATTTTTTTGCCCATCAACAACCGCAAGTGTGGTCATATTAACGATGCCACGCACGGTTGCTGAAGGAGTTAAAATATGAGCGGGCCTTTGAAGACCAAGCAATATTGGCCCAATGGATTGTCCATCCCCAATGACCTTGGTCATATTAAAAGCAATATTTGCAGCGTCAATATTAGGCATGATCAGGAGATTAGCAGAGCCTATTAAACGAGAATTCGGAAAAACTTGCTCACGAATAGCAGGATCTATAGCGGCATCCGCATGCATCTCGCCTTCTACTTCAAGTGTAGGATCAATTTTTCTTAAGATTTCTAAAGCATCTTCCATTTTTTGTGAAGATAATGTGGAATATGAGCCAAAATTGGAATGAGAAAGTAAGGCTACTTTGGGTTCAAGTCCAAAGTGCCGTACACGGTTTGCGGCCAGTAAAGTCATTTCAGCTATTTCTTCCGCACTTGGATCTATATTTACATAAGGGTCGCAGAAGAAGAAGGGCCCTTTTTGCGTTACCAGCACATTTAATGATGCAACCATTTGCTGACCTTCTTGAACTTCTAAAATCGGCAAGATACTTTCAAAATGTTCTTCAAAGCGCCCAATAGGCCCCGCCAACATTGCATCAGCTTCACCGCGATGAACCATCAAGGCTGCTATAACGGAAGTATTGGTACGTACCACTACTTTTGAATAATCGGGGGATACACCTTTGCGCTGCATGAGCTCGTGATAAAGGGTACAATAATCTTTGTAACGTGGATCATCTTCCGGATCAACAAGAGTATAGTGTTTATCAATTTCAAGGCGTAACCTAAGCCTTTTCATACGTGTTGTTACAACTGCGTGTCTACCAATGAGAATAGGATGAGCAATTTTTTCATCCACAATGACTTGCAGTGCTCTTAAAACGCGTTCATCCTCCCCTTCAGCATAAACAATTCGTTTTGGATTCATTTTTGCTTGCATAAAAAGCGGTCGCATGACAAAGCCTGAGCGGAAAACCGATTCACTTAATTTTTGATAATAATCTTCAAAATCTTCAATAGGTTGTTTTGCGACTCCTGTTTCCATTGCGGCTTTGGCAACTGCCGGTGCTAGCTCTAGAATCAGACGTGGATCAAAGGGCTTTGGAATAATATACTCAGGGCCAAAGTGTAATTCTTGCCCTCCATAAGCATTGGTAACAATATCGGATGCCTCAGCTTGCGCAAGTGCAGCCAGGGCACGAACACAAGCTATTTTCATTTCGCGATTAATTTCCGTAGCACCAACATCGAGAGCTCCTCGGAAGATGAAGGGAAAGCACAAAACATTATTTACTTGATTGGGGTAATCCGAACGACCTGTTGCAATGATGGCGTCGGGACGTACTCTTCTTGCCCCTTCAGGGTCAACTTCAGAAATGGGATTTGCAAGTGCAAGAATAATCGGATTAGGAGCCATTTTCTTGAGGGCTTCAGGTTGGATAACGTTGCCGGTTGACAGCCCTAAAAAGATGTCAGCGCCTTCTAGAGCTTCTTCAAGCGTACGGCATTCGGTTTTACAAGCATAACGTAGCTTTGAAGGTTCTTCAAGGTTTGGTCTACCTTGATAGATAACACCTTTTTGATCACAGACAGTTATATTTTCTGAAGACATCCCCAAAGATACCAGAAGGTCAAAGCAAGCAATCGCGGCGGCGCCAGCGCCTGAAGATACAATTTTAACCTCACTGATGCTTTTATTTGTTAATTTAAGAGCATTCAAAATTGCAGCAGAGACGATAATCGCAGTACCGTGCTGGTCATCGTGAAATACAGGAATTTTGACGCGTTCTAAAAGCCGGGCCTCTATTTCAAAACACTCAGGTGCTTTAATATCCTCAAGATTAATAGCACCAAAGGTTGGCTCAAGGCTTGCGATAATATCGACCAATTTTGCAGGATCAGTCTCATTAATTTCGATGTCAAAAACATCGATATCCGCAAATTTTTTAAAAAGGACCGCTTTTCCTTCCATAACAGGTTTTGAAGCCAAGGGGCCAATATTGCCAAGGCCTAAGACAGCCGTACCATTACTGATCACTGCTACCAAATTTGCGCGTGAGGTTAAGCTTGATACCATTAAGGGATCTTTTACAATCTCTTCACATGCGGCTGCAACGCCAGGTGAGTAAGCCAACGCCAAGTCGCGTTGGGTAGCAAGCGGCTTTGTAGCTGTGATGGCAAGTTTACCGGGCTTGGGAAGCCGATGGTAGTCAAGGGCGCATTGGTACAGTTCTTTATTCATGAATACAACCTATTTTGTATGGATTAAACAACACTATATCACTCTAAGCTAGGGTGCTAGTTCTTCTTTTCAGATGGTGTAATCAGCATAATTTAATAATCAGCAAACAAGTTTGCAATTTAAAGAATCATCCATTGGAATGCAAGGCGTAAACTTACAGTTTTAAAATTATGGCCTATCTATCATCCCTTTACATGAAGCTAGCATCTGGAAGGAAGTAAAATTTAACAATTTTATGAGGGATTTAAAATAAAATTAGTTATGCAATAGGTAGTATAGTTTTTTAATTATATAATCTTTTAAAAAATCCTATCTTATTTAGGAATAATTAACTTAATATTACAAAACTACCATTAAGAGTAATATTATTGGATGCTAGGTGCATTTTAGATGCCATCAATTTCTATTTATTTTTAAAGGCAGTATTAAGGCAGTCTCCAATTCACTTACTCATCTCATCTGCCAGCAACAAAACTTCACCTTCACCCTTGAAAATATTGTGAGATAGCTCTAAAGTCGAAGTTATTTAACCTAATCTCGCTTCTAGACAAAAGGAATGTACCCCAGTGGTTGCAATTACATTGCCTGATCGTTCGATCAAGGACTATCCCCAGCCGATTACAGGCAGGCAAGTAGCAGAAAGTATTGGCACACGCCTTGCAAGAGATGCAATTGCTGTTCGTATTACTGGCGAATTAAAAGATCTGGATACTCTTATAACTACTGATGCAACAGTCCAAATCATTACTCGTACCCATCAAGATGCATTGGAAATCCTACGCCATGATGCAGCTCACATCCTGGCTGAAGCTGTAAAAGAACTCTATCCTGAAACGCTTTTAACCATCGGTCCTGCAATTGAAAATGGATTTTACTACGATTTTTATCGGGAAAAATCGTTTACACCTGAAGATCTTATTTTAATTGAAGAACGGATGCGTGAAATTGTTAAACGCGATGAGAAAATTTGTCGAAAAGAGTGGAGCCGCAATCAAGCAATTGCGTTTTTTAAAGATCGAAACGAGCCTTTTAAAGCAGAAATCCTTGAAGCGCTCCCTGAAAGTGAAATAATTTCTGTTTATACACAAGGCAGTTTTACTGATCCTTGTCTGGGGCCCCATTCGCCTTCCACAGGCTACTTGGGTCAAGGCTTTAAGTTGATGAAAGTGGCAGGTGCCTATTGGCGAGGTGATTCGAAAAACCCAATGCTCCAACGGATTTATGGGACAGCTTGGGCCGATGAAAAGCAGCTCCAAACTTATTTAACGCAGCTTGAAGAGGCTGAAAAGCGTAACCACAAAAAGCTAGGTCGCGAGATGGACCTCTTCCATTTTCAAGAAGCAGCAGCTGGTAGTGTTTTTTGGCATCCACGGGGTTGGCAACTATATCGATTAATTGAAACTTATATTCGTGAGCGCTTGCAACAGCATGGCTATGTTGAAGTACGCAC
>JACVCA010000074.1 GCA_016742295.1 Alphaproteobacteria bacterium
GGGATGAGTGATCCTAACCTCAACTTTAGAGGGAGATCCTAATACAGTTGTACCTTGCAGTTCTCTGCTTGTAACTTCGTATGATTTTTTCTTTACCTCTTTTAGCTTTTCCTTGTCTTTTTCTCCTTTTAATTGCCTTTCAGCATCTTCTAGCTTCTTGTCAAAAATAGCAGATTTCTTATCGCCTGTTAGGCAATAGATCCATTCTCCTACGGTCCCTGTTAAACGTCCCATATTTTGTACAATGTTTGTTACATCTTCGCGATTCTTGTTTCTTCTTTTAATAGAATCTTTTCCGGTAAGGTAGCGAAGAGCAATAACATGCATTTTCTCAAGCTCTTCCAGGTCAGGTTTAAGGACATAAAGATAGCCATTACTGTTCCGATCAATCGTGCCCCGCTCTAAATGGGCCTCAATAGTTTTTATAAGCATATCACAATGTCTTACTTTTTGTTCGAGCTTGCGTTCAATTGAGGTATGATCTAAAGGATCAAAGTCTTGCTGCAGTGTCCTAGTTTGATTGATGGTGGGTCTACTGATGGTAAAGTCGTCTTGGAGTTTAGGGCTACTACCTTTATTGCTTTTTCTAGACTTATCAGGGCTCCATCTTCTTAAACCTTTAGGAGAAGGCAACTCAGTAAAAGAGCTAACCATTTTTTGGAATCGATGAGGTTGCTTAGGAGAAGAGGAACTAGCAGTGTCTGCAGAGCTTGTCTTGCGGACAGAAGGTTGCTTTAAAGGTTGTGAAAGTTTTGGTAAGTGTCCGGTAGATTTGCTGCGTTGAAAAAAGCTTGAAAGCTTTTTAACTCGACCTGAAGAGGAAGGTTCAACTGATTTTTCAAACCTGCTAGCATGAGGACGTAAAATTGGAGTTCCTTCAGTTGAGGAGCGACCTAGCCTTTCATACATTTGCACCTTTTCCTTAACAAAGCTCTCATTCTTAAAAGAAGTTGAAGACGTAAGAGCGGTTTTCTTTGGTGCTAAGGTTTGTTCTTGGTTGTTAGATATATAAGAAGCTTGAACATATCCTAGGAAAATTAAAGTTAAAAACGTAACAGCAACTAAATAGATTTTCTTCATAAAGGTGATTATATCATACCTCAGTATCAGGGTGGTAAGAATCAAAAATACACTTAAACTATCTTGCAAAAAAATTTGGCTAAATGTCAATTAAAAAAACTTTTTTCTTTGCACAAATTTATCTTTATTGAAAAGCCTGCCAAGCTCGCTTCATTACTACTGTTGCTGCTAAAAAATGGAGTAAGATTATTGAGAAATTTAGTATTTTGTTAGAATAGTTTTAATTTTTGAAATAACTGGTTTACTGGGAACAAAATTTATCTCAATTAGATAAAAGTTGAAGCAAAGTAGAGGAAAGATAAGAAGACTTAAGTTATTTTATTAAATCTTGTAAAGGTTCCTCTAAAGTACTTGATTTTACCAAAGAAGCCATCAATAAGATTTCACTTGGTATAGATGTGCGCATCATAATTTCGAGGGTTAAGCCGATTTCTTTTGAGGGTATGATAGGAACCCATTCTTTATTTTGATAAATTTTGACAGATGCATTGCAGTTATAGCTTTTTGTCTTGAGAAGCTTTCTTTTTTTGCTTGGGCTTCTTTCTAATATACAAACAAGGACAAAAGTAGCCTGACAGCCACCTCAGGGAAATTACTCTCTTACATTAATTAATATAGGGAACAAAGTCATAATATCTCTTCACGAGATGACAATTTTAAAATCTATATTTTAAAAATTCTATTAGTCCTTTACATGACTGGCGCGCCCGAGAAGACTTGAACTCCTAACCCCCAGATTCGAAGTCTGGTGCTCTATCCAGTTGAGCTACGGGCGCCTTTCTAATATTTTCTTTTCATTTCTTATAGCTTCAAAATATAGCTTATTTCAATTTTTAAAAGCTAAAATATTTCATAAGCCTTAAAATGAGATACAAATTACCTCTCATAGCTCTGTTAACAGTTTTATAGAGAAATCATTCAACTCTTAAAAATTAGGATAAAGCCTTACTTGATCATCATCATTTTTGCGAGGGTGGTGACATAGCCAACTTGTCCAACCAAGCGCACTTTTACCATTAAGTGAAGTGGGAAGTACATTGGCCGCCTTCATGATTAAGTTGATTTCAAAATGATAATTTTTAGGCAAAAAGAGTTTAGCTAAGCGAATAAGAAAAGGATAGGCTTCTCCATTTTTAAGAAAATCTCTAAATTTCGTTTCATTTAGAGGGCCAATTTTAATTTTAATGCCAGTCAATATATCCCATACTTTAGTACCCAGACTCGCTCCTTGACCTAAGATATTGAACTGGCCCTCAGGGCTGATAATGGTTGTTTGTGTTGGATCTAAATTTAACCAGCGGCCTTTAAAAGGCTGGACCTTCACTTGAGCTTCAAAGTAATCACTTAGTATTGCTGCAAGAGCTGCACCAGAGCGGGGTTGCTGCCATAACAATCCTGCATAAAATAGCAAATTTCTCGGATTTATTCCAACGTCTTCTGCACTCGCTTCAGGAAGAGCCCCAGAAAAGGCCAGTAATGCTTGACCAATGTGCGACTTATGAACTGGTAAGGTATCAAGCCCTACCCAATGTTTTTTGCGAATTCGATGGAGAATAGAGGCTAAACGATGGTTGAAGATATCTAAAAAATCTCGTAGTGCAGTATCTTTTTGGCTGATTCTTTCAAGAATCAGTTCAGTATAAGGGGTAGGGAGAGGCCCTTGCAGACCTGCAATACCAAAAAAATTTATTGAGAGCTTTGGTAAGGACTTAGCTCCTGCATCTCCAGGTTCGAGGCTGTATAATTCATTAGCGGGAGCAGACAAAAAGATACGAGATTTCAGCTGGACAGCTTCTTTGCCTGGCAAAACCCCCTCTCCTAAAGGCACTGCCTCCGGATAAATCATCTCTAGAAGCTTAATCGCTTGATGAAATTCATAGGCGAAAGGCTCTTTGTAAAAGGATTCGATTAAAGATCCTTTTAGAGAAGAAACTTGTCGCCGTTGTTTGGCAGCCATTGCTTCCAGATACCTTCCTGATTAGATGTTTTAATAGCAAGCTCGGTAAAAGAATTGATACTTGCATAGAGTTTGAAAAAATAATTTAAAACTGCACTAAATAAAAATACTCCCCCTTCGCCAAATCCTTCTGGATCAAATGTTAATTCTATATGAGTCCCTTGTGCGAATCCTTGCCAAGCCTCATTACTAAAGCGCCTTGTTACAGGTTTAGAATGGAGCCCTACAAGATTGTCAATTTCCCGTATAGACCCTGACTGATTTAAACTTGCATATAAGTAAAGAACTTCTTTTAAGGCTTCAATTTTATCTTCGCCTGCAGTTAAAGAAATATGATTTAAGGATAATTGTGATATGAGCCGCCATTGAGTGTCCCCTTCTTGAGGAGGATAAATAGGCACTGTAGGTTTCATAACACAATAAATGTTGGCGGCAATACCTGCATCTGATTCAAGTATAGCAGCTTGAGGAATTTGTTGAGCTAAATTGCGATTCGTACATAAAAGTTGTGCGTAAATAACCTTATCTAAAAGCTCGCTAGGGTTAAAATCAAAATCAACAAAAGACAAATAAAGATCTGTTCCGGTCAGGTTGAGAGCTGCTGCCTTATCACGACGTGCATACCAAAAGAGTTTTTGATCTTGCTGGCTTGCATGATGATTAAAACTGAAATAAGGATCAACGCGTTGCGTTTTAGAGCTTCCTTGTTGTGCAGCTTTAACTTCGACAATTGAATGGATCTCTGTTGTTTCTTCAAGCCTATAATCAGCAACAAGTCTATAAGACGTAGATTTATGGTCAATTTTTAAAGGCTCAGAGGTCTTAGAAAAAAGATTAATAAGGGGAGTGCAACCCAAACTAAAGAGATTGTGATCAATGCCCAGTTTTTGTGATGCTAGTTCATAAGGAAGCACAATAACCAAATCAAATGAAGTTTCTGAAGTAGAAAGATTAAGATCTTCAATATCAAAGAACATAAACTTTTGCGGGAAATTGAAATATTCGTACAAAAGTTGATAAGCTGGGTGAGAAGCACGCGATGAGGGGATGACCTGCTCTTCACTTACAAAACCGACTGGCTTGACAGAACCGCAGGGCAATACCGTCATTTTTCGCGGATCATTAACCTCAGCAGCATTTGGGATAATGTATGCTTGCGCAGTATCTGTAAAGAGTAATTCATAAATCTTATTTTGTATTCCGCGATCACCATTGATATAGAACCTTAAACGTTTAATATCAAGGCTTTTAATAGGCTCGCTTAAGGTTTCAATTCGAAGTCTAAGTACAGTGGGAGTTTTTGTTGAGGGAATTCGTACATTAAGGGTATCAGTAGATACTACCTGGGCATCGACCACTTTAAGAGGGATTAAATCAACCGGATAACAAGTGTAAAACTGGCAAACTTGTCCTTCATTTGCTCGACAAAATACAGAAGCGCCTTTATCAATAGTTTGAACGCTGGTAAAGCGTCCTTTATTAGGATCAATTTCAAAGCGAGCAATTGTCATTGAAGGAATAGGATTTGTAAATTGAGGGTATAAAACTCCTAATAATGCAGATGTTAAGCGCGGAAATTTATCATCAATGTCTCTTTGCAAACCTGCGGTAAGATAAGCAAAAGATTCTAGCAACCGCTCTACATGAGGGTCTGCTGTTTCACTTTGGCCAAGCTCAAGGCGTTGAGCAACTTTAGGATATTGGAGCGCAAACTCTTGGCTTGCTCGCCTCAAGTAGGTGAGTTCGCGTTGATAATAGCTAATAAAGGGTTGTAAACTCGTTTTAACCAAATAAGCAGCCTCCCAGAAGCTTTAATTTATTATATTTTTAACTATCATACACTCTTTAATAGTGCTTTGCTAGAGGGGTTTCTATAAGTAAGTTATAGGAAGGCCTGTAAGTTAAAAGCTTAGGGTAATTTTAGTAGCTAGCCTTATTAAGGCAAAGCATTCCCAATTCTTGAACACGTGTTGTAGCGTTTTTACCTCTATAAAAGGAAGGCAAGCCTTCCTTTTATTGTTTGTCAGAAATTAAAGGGTTAGTTATGCAACCTTTACGAATGAATCACCTTTCTTCCAGTTACAACCGCAGAGTTCCCCTGATTGTAAACCATCTAAAAGCCTTAAAATTTCTTCAGGGTTACGACCTACGCTTAAATCATTGACAGAAACGTGACGAATAATACCTTGAGGATCCACAATAAATGTCGCGCGTAAGCAAACACCTTCTTCCTTGTCCAAGATTCCTAATGAACTTGAAAGATCTCGTTTAATATCTGCAAGTAAAGGAAATCCTAAATCGCGAAGATCTTGATGCTCTCGCCGCCAAGCGAGATGTACAAACTCAGAGTCAGTGCTAACGCCATAGAGCTGAGCATTACGGCTCTGAAAATCTTTATTAAGGTTGTGAAAATTTACGATTTCGGTAGGACAAATAAAAGTAAAGTCCTTGGGGTAAAAGAAGAAAATCTTCCATTTCCCACTATCTGACTGTTCACTAACATCAATAAAGGCAGTTTTGAGGTCTGTTGAGACGACTCCTTTGACTTGAAAAGCAGGAAAACGTGCTCCAATAGTTAACATATGTCTCTCCTTAATTCGAAAATTTAGCAACTTCTTTGCGCTTAATCCCCAGTTTTTAAGCGCTCGACCAGCTGCTTTACGGTCGGTATAAAGCCATTGGCATAAAATGGGTCTTCAGCAAACCTATAAGCTCCATGCCCTGCAAACATTAATTGGTTATCAACTTCACTACTATGGCTAATGGCTTGTAAAGTTTTCTGAATGCAAAAAGATCGAGGATCCGCTTTTTTACCTGTCATCCCTCGCTCATCTTGTGACCAGTTACTGAATGTACAAGCACTGAGACATCCCATACAATTAACTTGATCTAAATGAACTTCTTGGGCTCTTTCAGGGGTCTCAAATACAAGTGTTGCATCAGGCGTACGTAAGGCTTCAACATACCCTTCTTTGATCCATCTTTGCGCACTCTCAAAATCCGTCTTTGTTACATAAACAATTCTTTGACGTGGACCTATAGGCAATGGTGTATCATGATCTGCAACTTTATGAGCTTGATAAGCAATCTGACGTGCTGAGCGATCGGTTAAATTTTGTAAGAAAGCATTTTTAACCGCCGACGAATAAAATCCGGTAGGACTAAAGCGATTTAAATAAATATCGCCTTCTTTCAAATTCAGAAGCTTTTTTTTCCAAGCGTCTGAAATAGGGCTTTCCTGAGTTAAAAGAGGCCTAGAGCCAAATTGAAAAGCAATTTTCCCTAGTTCAGGATTATCAATCCATTCTTCCCATTCACGTAGATACCAGACCCCCCCTGCCATAATAATAGGTGTTGATTGGAGTCCAAAACTATTAATGACCTCTCTTAGTTCTTTAACACGTGGAAGAGGGGGTTCGGGGAAGTTGGGGTCCTCACTATTACTCAGACCATTATGTCCTCCAGCTAACCA
>JACVCA010000075.1 GCA_016742295.1 Alphaproteobacteria bacterium
GAAGCCACCATCCGGGCAGTCCAAGCTCAGAACAGAAAGCGCAAAGGCAAAGGGCCATTGAGGAGCTCAAACCCATCCTCTCAATGCTGTGTGAACGTTATCCTCAAGCCTTTAGCCTCAAAAACCCAAAACCTCTGAAGGTTGGCATAGTCAAGGATTTGCAAAAACCCTTAAAGGACGAGTACTCAAAATCCAAACTGCAAAAAGCATTAGGGTACTACATTTACAACTCCCGCTATCAAAAAGCCCTAGCCATTCAGGATCACCGCTATAACCTGCAAGGGCAAATTGAGGGAGAAGTGGCAGAAGAGCACAAAGCCAGGGCCCATGCCCAATTGATGAAGATCAAGAAAGGCTATAAATCCCGAAAAGAATAACCTTCCTTCAATCCTAAGAATTCAGGAAAGCGTTCTTCTTTAAGTTTTTCTAAGACTGTAGTTGCATAATCCGGTCTAAAACGCACGGCGATTCCGGTTCAAATCGCATGGCAAATCCAGTTTAATTCGCACGCCGATTCCAGTTCAAATCGAACACCAAATCCGATTCAAATCGAATGATGATTCCAGTCTAAATCAAACGAAGAGTTAAGACAAAGCAATCAGGTCTAAAGAGATCTTCCTTCAGAAGAATCTTTGGGTAAAACACGCATGTTATGAAAGCTGTATTCTTTTTAATCCCGAAAATTAAAGAGGAACAGCTTATGTCAAGGAGTCATATATCGATGAGAAAAGTAAGAGAAATTCTACGTCTGCGGTTTGATTGTGGGTGTAGCTACCAAGCCATAGCCAAAAGCATTGGAATCAGTAGTAGCACAGCAAGAGATTGCGTAAATCGTGCAAAAGCAGCCAACTTAAGTTGGCCATTATCTTCTGAGCTAAACGATGAACAGCTAGAAATGAGCGTATATCCCCCATCTGAGAAAATTAACCAAAGGCGAGATATTGAGTGGTCCTATATCCATAAAGAGCTAAAGCGCAAGCATGTGACCCTAAGGTTATTATGGGGCGAATACAAAGAACAGGACCCTCAAGGAATAGGATATAGCCAGTTCTGTGATACCTACCGGAAGTGGCGTAACGCATTGGATATTTGGATGCGTCAGCCTCATAAAGCTGGAGAAAGGTTGTTTGTAGATTATGCCGGACAAACGATGTCTGTTCTTGTTAATAAACAAACAGGTGAAGTTGGTGAAGCTCAAATTTTTGTAGCAACCCTTGGAGCCTCAAACTTCACTTATACAGAAGCCACATGGACACAGACCCTTCCTGACTGGATTAAATCTCATGTGAATACCTTTGAGTTCTTTGAAGGATGTCCTGAGATTGTTGTTCCTGATAATTTAAAGAGTGGGGTTCATAGATCTCATCTTTATGAGCCTGATGTTAACCCAACTTATCAAGATATGGCGTCTTATTATGGAGTAGCCATTATCCCCGCCAGAGCAAATACTCCAAAAGATAAGGCAAAAGTTGAAAATGGAGTTCAGCAAGTTGAAAGGCAGATCCTTGCTAAACTTCGTAATCGTACATTTTTAAGTTTATCAGAGTTGAATCAGGCTTTAAGACCATTGTTAGATGAACTCAATCAAAGACCCTTTCAGAAACTCCCTGGTTCCCGCCTCAGTCACTTTCAAGATATAGAAAAGTCAGCATTAAAACCCCTCCCCACAACTCGCTATGAATACGCAGAATGGAAAAAAGTGAAAGCCGGATTTAATTATCATATTGAAATAGACAAGCATTTTTATAGCATTCCTTTTACCCTTATTAAGAAAGATCTTTATGTACGTTACGATACCAAGATCATTGAGGTTTTCTATCAAAGCAAACGTGTTGCTTCCCATATAAGAAATTATAGTGCCTATGGATACACAACTGATTCTCTTCATATGCCAAAAGCCCATCAACATCATGCAGAATGGACACCTGAGCGCATTGCTTTGTGGGCAAGGAAGATGGGTGAGGCAACTGCTCAACTTGTCGAAGCAATTATGGCTTCACGCGTACATCCTCAACAGGGATTTCGTTCCTGTGTGGGGATTTTAAGATTGGCTAAGAGCTATGGCGAAGACCGTTTAGAATCAGCTTGCAGACGTGCACTTCATATTGGGGCGCATAGCTATAAGAGCATTGAGTCCATTTTGAAGAATAAACTGGATCAACATCCCTTACCCTCTCCTTCATCAGATCAAGCTCTTCCTGATTCTCATGCGTACATTCGTGGCCAAAATTATTTTGAATAAATCAAAAGGAGTTCTTTTATGTTAATTAATCCAATTACTCATAAACTTCAGCAACTACGATTACATGCCATGGCAAAAGCATTGATAGAACAGCTGGAACAACCAACGATAACACACCTAAGCTTCGAAGAGCGTCTTGGCTTACTCGTCGATGTTGAAGTGATGACCCGTGAGAATAGGCGATTGCAGACACGGTTACGAAATGCCCGGTTACAACAATCGGCCTGTCTGGAAGACATTGATTATCATTCCTCTCGCAATTTAGATAAATCTTTATTAGCGACTCTTTCTCAGTGCCAATGGGTCAACTCCCATCATAATATTTTGATAGTTGGTCCCTGTGGTACAGGAAAAACCTTTTTAGCCTGTGCTCTAGCTCATAAAGCCTGTCTTCATGGCTATACAGCCCATTATTGTCGAATCAGTCGCCTTCTTGGCGAATTACAGCTTAATAAAGGAGATGGACAGTATGGTAAACGTATGAGTGAGCTTGCTAAAACGGATGTCCTTATCTTAGATGACTTTGGGTTATCCCCATTGGTAGACGAACAACGTCGAGATCTATTGGAAGTTCTGGATGACCGCCATGATAAACGATCGACGATCGTCACCAGCCAAGTTCCTGTTAAGTTCTGGCATGAAACAATCGGTCATGAAACCTTGGCTGATGCGATTCTTGATAGGCTTGTCCATAACTCTCACAGGCTTGAGATTAAAGGCGAGTCCATGAGAAAAACTAGAAGTAAAGAGGAAAAGACAAAAACGAACTCAAAAGAAGGAGAAAAAACACTCAATGAAGAAACATCTGGCAAGAACTCTATCTAAGAACTTTGACGAAGGGAGTAAAACGAGCTAATTTAACCAAGAGCATTGCTTCTGTTTGATTCGTGTTCGAATAAAACTGGAATCGCTGTTCGAATAAAAGCAGAATCGCCGTTCGGTTTAAACCGGAACAGCCGTTCGAATAAAACTGGAATCCTCATTCGAATTTACCGGAATACGCAATCTAATCACTCAAGGCCGCTAAACGTGTTTTAAGTTGATCAGCTGTCATTGTACGCCCTTCATCAGCATCAACTAAACCTTTTGAAATTGACGCAAGGAATCTCTCTTTTTCTTGAGAGCGATCAAAGTCAATTGGAGAGACAAGAACTCCTGCAGGCTTACCATTTTGTGTAATAACAACCGGCTGTCCCGTACTACGGAGCTTCTTAAGCCAATGGGCTGCGTGAGATTTAAATTCTCCAATGGGTACAATATCTTCTGATAAAATTACATCTTTCATAATAACCTCCTTGGTTATGATCTATATTATACCTTAATTAAGACTTTTTTAAAGACATAATTTAGTATTATATAAAAGCTCAATTCATGAAGCTTTTTTATTTTTATGAAAAGGATTCTCTTCAAACTTGCCTTTGTATTCTGGCTGCGTGCGGTAATCCATACGTCCACACATAATCGGGTAATGACCTTTAGCAATCACCAGCATTACTTCATTGCCAAGCCGTAGCACCTCATCAGGGGTAATAAGCGGCCTTGCCGTGTAGGCGTAAGATTGGCCTTCCTGGTATGAGGAGGAGCCCGTTTTAATTTGTGCACTTTCTCCCTGGCTTGAAGATGACGTTAGAATTGTCCGTTGCCCTAGCATGGAAGAAATCATCTTAGCAGTGTCTATATCTCCAGTTCCAAACAGGAGAATAAGGTTACTGGATAAAAACGTCTTCCAACTCTGCGGATAAGCGGTTTGAAGCTTTTCCAAAGTTTGAGCAATACCCATGACGTGAATACCATATCCAGCCCCATACAAAAGGGCTTCATCCACCCATTTCATATAACCGATTGCAGGCAGTTCATCCAGAAGCATAAGAAGTGGTAGAGCCTTATAATTGCCGCGAGCACGTCGCATTTCAACAGAGATAATATGACAAATGATACGCAAGAGCCGCCCTTGGACTTCTAGCTTTTCATCTGGAATACACAAATAAAGATCTACTAAGCCTGTCGTAATATCCTTAAGGTTAAACTGCCCCTGGGAGGTAGCGCTACGGATGGGAGGCGCATCAATGAAACGCAGATGTTGACGCGCTGTACTTAACGTCGCAGAAAACTGTTCTTCTTCAACACCTAAAAATGAGGAGGCCAAGCGTGCCAAAGTTCCATAAGCCCTTTCCTTATCTTGAGAAATCTTCCTTAAAAGCGTCATACATCCTTTGTGGTTTAAACACAGGTTATTATAAACTTCCCCCAGGTTCTTATCTGCATCTGCAATATGGGGGTCACAAACCACGTAAAGAATCCAACATTGAACCAAGGCTGCTGCTTGCTCAGCAAAGAACTTTGAGTTCCCTATATCATGAACAGGGATAGGCACAAGAAGGTTGGCAAGAGTCTCAGAATCTTCAACTACAGATGTATGATCAGCATTTAAAAAGTCGAGTGGGTTAATACTTATTCTTGTTGTACCTTCGGTGAGTTCAAAAGGATCAAAGACCAATACTTCACGGCCCATCTTCTCACGAGCCCGCCAGGTAACTGGGCAGTTCTCACCTTTAATATCTGTTACCACCACAGGGCCTTTGTAATCAAGCAGGGTTGGTACCACAACGCCTATTCCTTTACCTGAACGTGTAGGAGCAATGACCAAAGTATGATCAGCTTTGATACGTAGTAAATCACGCCCAGGACGTTTACGTATACTTTGGGCAAGCTCTTGGGGGTCATCAAAGCTGCGAGTAGTCGGCATAACACCTACCGGAAGGCCCTCAGGATGATTGAGTGCTCGCATTTCTTTTAAGTTAGAGAGCCTGGCACTGCCATGAGTATCAGGTGCATCTTGGGAAGGTTTAGCTCTCTTACGTCCCCCGGATAAGAAGCCTTTCGCTCCTATCATAGACTTACGTTGGTTCCATACATAAAGGCATGCTCCTCCTGTTGCACATAAAGGAAGTAGAGCTGAGGCTATATACATAAGATCAAGGTGACTTAGAAAAGGTAATAACCCCTCAATAGTAGGTGGAAACTTAGGGTAGTAGCTTGCAATGACCATCCAGGAGTTACGTGCCCCGTAATAGAAGTTCACGAGTATAGCTAGAATCACCGTTAGCAAATGGCCTACATTAAAAGCATGCAAAAGAATATAAAGCCCTAAAAGGATACCTGATGAGGCAAACATCAACTCCCCTGCAAGGTTCCACCCTAAAAAAGGTCTAAGAGTCGGAAATGTCGTAGCAACCACCCAAGGCATTAGCCAAAGAGGGGAGATTATCCAAAGCCAGATCAAGAATTGCCGAAACTTAAAATTTAACGTCATGAGGAAGGCCTTTGCTTGAGTTTGATAGTGGACATCAGACGTGACGTTTTATATTCTTTCTTGGAGTCCAAGGTTTGATTCGTCCTCCTCATTTGATTCTTTCCTTGGCTTCCTATGAGCTTTACTCTTTAAGTCATAGAGCTTGATTCGGCGACCCGTCTTCGGAAACCAAAGATCTGTGACTTGACGCTTACCAGGCCCTACCTTGTGAAGCTGGATGACAAGATCAATCGTCTTTCGCATAAACTCCGCAGCATTGAGGACCTCCATACCACTCAGGCGGATATTGGTGGGAATCGCTTCTTCAAGAGCAAGCTCAGGGCTATTGGCATGTACGGTACACATAAATCCGCCATGACCTGTGTTAAGCAGCCTTAGGATAGGGAAAGCATTGGGAATAGAAAGCTCCCCACTGATGATGATATCCGGGCGAGAGCGCATCAGATGATCAATCATCAGGGGGTAAGTTAACCCTTTTGAGGTTTGGGAAATAGGGGTCCCATTTACAATATAACTCACATGATTTACATGAGGAATGTGAATTTCACGGGTATCTTCTACTGTAAGCACCCTTAAGTTTAGTGGTATATATTGAACAAGGCGGTTGAGAAAAGTGGTTTTACCTGAACTGGTTCCGCCAGATATCAGGAGTGACTGTGCTGCCTCAACCGCCGCAATGACTTCAGACTTTAATTCACCCATAAGGCCAAAATCTTCGAGCTCCATAGGGATTTCTCGGTACATCCGGATAGATATGGATAACCCCGTTTCCACGCTTTTACCTAAGAGCGCTTCAAAGCGATGACCTCCTGGAAGAGAAGTTGCAATCCGAGGTTGGGTTTCAGGATCAAACTGGATGCCACTTCCATTAGCAAGAATATGACAAAGCCCACGCCAGTAATCATAGGTGAGTAGAGGTGCTTCTTGCCACTCATAGCCTATACC
>JACVCA010000076.1 GCA_016742295.1 Alphaproteobacteria bacterium
GTATTACCTTGCTCAACATAACCTTGCGATTGCTTATGAAGAAGGTAATGGCATTGCACAAGATTTAATAGAGGCGTATGTTTGGATAACCTTAGCAGAAGAAAATAGCCGTAATCTCAAAATTTCTCCTGATCGGCGCCAAGAAATCCAAGCTACCATGGAAAGAATTGAATCTGAACTAACCAAGGAACAACTTAAAGAAGCTCTTATGAAGCTTGAAAATTACCGCACAACAATTCTGGTTATACCAGCAACAAGGCAACCTTTATTTTAAGGGAATTATTTTGGGTAAGGTAGAGAAGTAAGAAAAGAAGAAAATTTATTAATTACCATGCTGGTTTCCTCTCGCTCATACTTCTCACTTACTCCAATAATCAACAATATTGGATAAAAATAAATGTTAATTTTTTCCTTGTATTGATGTTACATCTTGCAATGATTGGATGCAGGAGCTCAAAGCGAGCCAGCTAACCCTACGCCTCTTTCCTAAATTAATTTCCATAAGATGTGTAAAAAATAAATACTCAACGATCGATATGAAGAGGTACTAAGATCAAGGCATTTACCCTTCTAAACAAGGGCAAAAATCTTATTTATTTATCCTCATTTATGAAAGGACAAGAGGAACTAAAGAATCAAAGTAAGCCTGCTGGTACTAGCGCTCATGTACCCCAAGATTTAACTATAAGTTCAGCCCTCATTGCGGAACATGAATTTAGTTCATCGTAAAGCTTAAATCCAAAATAATAGGAATTAATAATTTTAAGTTTGAGCAGGCCTAAAGAAACTATAAGGCTTTAAGCTCAACTCTTAAACATTTCCTATTCAATGTTTTGAAGCTATGTATAGTATGACAAAATAGTATATATAGTAATTAGTTAATCTTATCAACTGATTAACTATTAATGCATAGCTAATATGCAAAGTGTTTAATTGATATTTTATATCGGAAATTTTAATTTATGAGTTACTTAACTCTCAGGGTCTTTTTATAAGATCCTTCGTCTCCCAGACGTAAAACCTCCCTGTTAAACTTAGGCCGGATGAAAATCCGGCCTCTTTTTTTGCTCCTTGCTTCCTTACCAGTCCTTAAACTTCATAAAATGGCCATTGTGCTTCCTCTCTTGCAATTAAACCTACTCCATAGTAACCCCATGTAAAACTACCTCTATTTTACAAGGACTATACGAAAAATAAGCTTTTTAGCGCGAGGATGATAAAATAGAAAGTATATTTCCTGGCAGTGCAGCGTTTTTTCATCAAAGCCGAAAGAAGGAAGATAGGCGCAGAGACAACGCAAAGTACAAAGCTAATATGAAATAATAAGGCTATTATGAAGAAAAGGAAAGCCTTACTATAATAAAGCTAACTTTGTTAATAAGAGTTTTTATTTTGCTAAAATAAAAAGCTCTAGTTTTATGGATTCACAGTTATTTAGGTTATTTGTTCTTCGAGTTCTTCTTCTAAAGCAAAGGAATTTTGATTAATATCATCAGCATCTATAATGTTAATTGATTCATCATCCAAAAGATCTTCGAAGTCTTCCTGACTTGCTGCAAAGGAAATTCCCTGCTCTTCAGAAAGCATATCTGCCATCTCGCGTTCTGTTTCATCGAGCTCAACATGTTGTCTGAACCCGTCAACTAACTCACGGCGCAATTCATCAAATGATACAGTTTCCCCAGCAATTTCTCGAAGAGCAATAACAGGATTTTTATCATTATTACGTTCAATTGTAAGCGGTGAACCTGCAGCAATATCATTTGCACGCTGCGCTGCTAACACAACTAACTCAAAGCGATTAGGGATTTTGATAATACAATCTTCAACGGTAACGCGAGCCATAGATTAACCTATTTAAATTAATAATGTTGAGGGTCTAAAAGAATCAATTAGACTTTAGCCTTGACGGGCTTTAAAACGTGGATTTTTTTTATTAATAACGTAAATCCGTCCTCTACGGCGAACAACACAGCAATTTTTATCCCGAGTCTTCATGGTCTTAAGCGAATTTACAACTTTCATCTTCAACATCCTGAAATTTGAATTGATATTTATGAGACAAAATAACCTCTCTACCCTCACTTGTCAATTTTTATATGATTTCCCAAATTTTCCTTACACCCTATAATTTAACCTTTAAACTCTTATAAGCTCTTAACCTCTTTAATAAGAATTAAGGGTAATTCGGCCGCCACAATGATGAAGCAATTTAGACTTTACTTTTAATTTTAAAACTTAAACAAAGTTTCAGCATTATGGGTTGTAATCTCAGCAAGTTCATCTAATGATATATCTTTTAAGTCAGCCACCATCTTAGCGGTATGAATGATAAACGCAGGTTCATTACGCTTACCGCGGTGAGGAATCGGAGCAAGATAAGGGGCATCTGTTTCAATCAACAACCGGCTCAGGGGAACTGATTTAACGACTGTCCGCAAATCCTCAGCAGTTTTAAAAGTAATAATTCCTGAAATTGAAATATAGAAGCCCAGCTCCAAAGATTCTTGCGCCAACCATTGCGTCCCGCTAAAGCAATGAATCACCCCCCGAATATGGCCTTTTCTTTGTTTTAAAAGCTCAATTGTATCGCTTTCAGCCTCTCGTGTATGGATAATTAAGGGCAGATTATACGCTTCAGCAAGTTCAATATGAGTTTGAAAAGCCTGCTTTTGTATATCTTTAGGACTATGTTCATAATAGTAATCCAACCCCGTTTCACCAAGGGCTACAATTTTATTTTCTGTTATAAAATGTTCAAGGTGACTTTTTAACCCCCCCTTTTCAATAGCAAATTTTGCTTCATGAGGGTGTACACCCACAGACCCATAAATTTGTCTATGAGATTGAACTAAATTAATAATTTTAGGAACTTCCTCTAGATCAGTGCAAACAACGAGCATCTTAGCAACCCCTGCTTCTTTAGCGCGCGCCAAAACAAGATCTAAATCATCACGTAGCCTTTCATCATTCAGATGGCAATGGGTATCGATTAATTCCATTTTGGAGTCTCAACAATCCGTGGAAAGACACCTTGAGGTTCAGGCAAAACTGTTCGAGGGGTAAGCTCCCAATTCTTAAGGGCATGGAAATCGCGTTGATCTTCAGGCACACTGAGAAAATTAAGTATCTGACTTGCAGCCTTGGGAATGATCGGGCTTGCAACGACAGCCAAATGACGAATAACATTCATCAAAACATATAAAACCGTCTCCATCCGTGTTGAGTCAGTCTTTCGTAAGGACCAAGGTTGCTCGCTATCTATATACCGGTTGGCTTCACCTACCAATACCCAAATCGTCTCACACATCTTGCTTAAAGCTTGAACTTCAGCATACTTACGCACAATTTCCACAAGTGTGTGTGCTTGATCTAGCAACGCTTGATCAGGTGAAGTTAATGGGCCTGGTTGCGGGATTTTTGCCCCTGCATTCCTATACACAAATGATAAAACCCGTTGGCACAAGTTTCCAAAATCATTGGCTAAATCAGCATTTGTTCGCTTAATTAAAGCAGCTTCTGAGAAATCACCATCGCCTCCAAATGGAATCTCGCGCATCATAAAATAGCGTACTTGATCTGCACCAAAACACTCAGCCAAAGCAAAAGGATCAATAGTGTTGCCTAAAGATTTAGACATTTTTTGCCCCTCATGCGTCCACCAACCATGCGCAAAAATGCGCTTGGGTGGAGTTAAACCCGCAGCCATCAAGAAAGCAGGCCAATAAACTGCATGAAAACGCAAAATATCTTTACCGACGAGATGAATGGCTTCAGGCCAATAGGCTTTGAATTCGGAGCATTCAGAGTCAGGATATCCCAGTGCCGTGATGTAATTAGCAAGTGCATCTACCCACACATACATCACATGCTTTTCATTACCGGGAACCGGGACTCCCCAATTGAATGTCGAACGGGAAATTGAAAGATCGTGCAAACCATTCTCGACAAAGCGCATGACTTCATTGCGGCGACTCTCAGGCGCTATAAAATCAGGGTTTTGTCTATAGTACTGAAGAAGTGATTCTTGCCAATCTGAAAGTTTGAAAAAATAGCTTGGCTCTTCCACCCACTCAACCTCAGCACCATTGGGTGCTTTACCGTCAATTAGCTCGCTTTCAGCATAAAAAGCTTCATCCCGCATTGCATACCATCCTGCGAAACTTGATTCATAAATATCTCCATTTTCAGACATTTTTTTCCATAAATGCTGGGCAGACTTTTTATGCCGCTCTTCAGTCGTACGGATAAAGATATCTTCAGATAGATTGTAAGCTTTACTGAGAGCCCTAAACCTCTCTGAAACCTGATCCGCAAAAGCTTGAGGAGAGAGCCCTGCTTTCTCAGCAGACTTCTCAACCTTTTGGCCATGCTCATCGGTGCCTGTTAAAAAGGTTACCTGACGGCCATCTAAACGATAAAATCGCGCTAAAACATCGGCTGCGATACTGGTATAGACTGTTCCTAGATGTGGCTCACCATTAACGTAATAAATGGGGGTAGTGATGTAATAGGCCTTATTATTCATTTCTAAACTTTCGATTTTATAAAAAATATAAATTATACCATTTTTATGAAATAGTTTTACGTAAATATCTTATGTTGAAATTAAACTATTGAAAAGATTTTCCATATCATTATACCCACGCAGCGGTGGATCTACAATGCTGTTTAATAATATCAACGCATTAACTACGAACTACGATAAATTAGTATTAAATGATAATGAGCTTGCTTCTTAAGAGATTTTTGCTTGGAGAACGTCATTTTTTCGGTAAAGGCTTGACGTTTCTTATCGAAGCCCCCAATGGTGGTATCCACCTCAAACGCTACTTTGACTCTTTATATTTATTATTAGTATAAGTGCCTCAGATACTGAAAGTGAGGATGAAGAAGAGCTATCCATATAATATAATTATATATGAATTGCATGTCCTGTAACTGCTAGAGCTGCTTCTTTGAAGGCTTCGTTCAATGTGGGATGGGCATGGCAAGTACGGGCGATATCTTCTGAAGAGGCGGAAAATTCCATTGCAAGTACTGCTTCTGCAATCATTGTTCCTGCCTCAGGCGCAATGATATGCACACCTAAAACCTTATCATTATTAGTACCTGCAAGAACTTTCACAAAACCCTCTGTTTGGCCATTAGCTTTGGCTCGGCTGCTTGCTGTGAGAGGGAATAAGCCCACTTTATATTCTATCCCACTTGCTTTAAGTTCTTCTTCAGTTTTACCTACTGAAGCAACCTCAGGCTGAGTATAAATCACTGCAGGAATAGCCCCATAGTTAACCTCTCCCCCCTGTCCCGCTAATAATTCCGCCAAAACTATTCCTTCTTCTTCGGCTTTATGAGCAAGCATAGGGCCTGGGATGACATCACCAATGGCATAAACCCCTGACACATTGGTCTCAAAACGTTGGTTCACAACGATGTGACCTTGAGGGCTCAACTTCACTCCTATATCTTCAAGGCCCAGCCCTGCAGTTAAGGGTTTACGGCCAGCAGCCACAAGAACAACATCACATGAAAGCTCACTTTTTTGTCTGTCTTTTATACCCTCAAGAAAAAGAGTAACCCCCTTGGAAGTCTTTTTAACGCCTGTGACCTTAGTTTCTAATTTAAAGCCCAACCCTTGTTTGCTCAATTGCTTATACAACGTTTGCCCCATACCATGATCCATTGCAGGAATGATTTTGTCGAGAAATTCAACCACTGTCACTCGCGCCCCTAAACGTTGCCATACGGACCCCATTTCCAAACCAATATATCCCCCTCCAATCACCACCAAATGTTCAGGAACCTTTTTTAAAGAGAGTACGCCGGTTGAAGACACAATCTGTTGTTCATCAATGTCAATCCCCAATAATTCAGTTGGAACTGATCCTGTCGCCACAATAATATGTTTTGCCTCTACTTGCTGGGTATGCCCGTCATTCAGCTGGATTAGGACTTTTGCTTGTCCTAAGAAACTGGCCTGACCTTCAAAGAAAGTAATCTTATTTTTTTTAAAAAGGTAAGTAATGCCTTTTGTTAAATCTTCGACCCACTTGGCTTGCCGGGCCTGCATTGTTGCAAGATCCAAGGTCATCTCTCCTGTCTGAATACCATGTTTAGCAAAATGCTCTTTAGCTTCAGAAAATTTATGAGAAGAAATCAAAAGAGCTTTAGAAGGAATACATCCCACATTCAAACAGGTCCCCCCCAAGGTTGGGCGGCTATCTATGCAAGCAACATTAAGCCCCAATTGACTGGCGCGGATCGCGCAGACATAGCCTGCTGGTCCAGCCCCAATGATCACAATATCAAACTTTTGAATCCCCATTTGTCTTCATCCCCTTATTATTTTTATAGATTATCATGATCCCTCTAGGGCCTCACAGTGAGGGGGTCATTTTCATTTTAAACGCTTAAAAGCATACGCTCAGGCTCTTCGAGCAATTCTTTGATCCGCACTAAGAAAGTAACCGCTTCAGCCC
>JACVCA010000077.1 GCA_016742295.1 Alphaproteobacteria bacterium
GTATTAAACAGGTAGAGTTCAAAGCTTGCATTGCTAATCAGGACCTTCAAGATCAGGTATTAAAGCAACGTTTAACAGCAGAGAAAGACTATCAGGTTGATGGGGCCCCTACATTCTTTTTAGAGGGTAAGAAATACCCTGGCACATTGCCTTTGGAAGAAATTGATAAGGTTTTGAGTAAAAAAGGTCTCTCTTTCAAAAAGAATTAAGGCGTAATATAAAACAAGTTATAAACTTTGTTTTATGAGACTTCTATGGTGCTTAAGCCCCAGAAAAATGCATTAAATTATCTCTTAAGATTTCTAAAGCCTTATAAATCTGCCTTGGGAATTACATTTATTGCTCTTATTGCAGCGGCACTAGCAATTATTTCGCTTGGGATAGGTCTACGTCATCTCATTGATGAAGGTTTTGCAACTCAAGATGCAAACCTTCTAAACCAAGCGCTACTCGTTATGTTATTTCTTGTATTTATAATGGCTGTTGCAAGTTTTTTCCGCTCTTATTTATCAGCATGGATTGGAGAACAGGTGGCTGCTGATATCAAACAGGCCACTTTTAAAGATCTTTTAGCTTTAACGTCACCTTTTTACGATACCTCTCATAGTGGGAAACTTATCTCTCAACTTCACTTGGATACGTGTTTAATTCAAAGATTGATCGGAGGGGCAGCCTCAATAGGCTTCAGAAGCTTAATTCAATTTTTGGGAACATTTTTTATGATGTTAGTCCTGAATTTGAAATTAACCTTATTGTTATGTGTTGTCCTTCCTCTTACCCTGCTACCCATCATTATTTTTGGCAAGAAGGTTCAGGTATATTCACAAATATCTCAAGACTATCTTGCCAAATCAACGGCTATTTCAAAAGAAACGCTGAATGCAGTGTTGACCGTTCAAGCATTTGGAAATGAGAACTTATGTAAACATCAATTTCACGAAAGCCTTCAAAATGCATTGCAAGCTGTACACCAAGGTATCATTGCAAGAGGATTACTAGCATCAACCGTAATCCTTCTGGTTTTTTTAGCAATCAGCCTTATTTTATGGATGGGTGGATATGAAGTCTTAATCGGTAATATGAGTAGTGGCGAACTGTTCTCGTTCGTATTTTACGGTTTACTCGCAGCCGGCTCGATCAATAGTATGATTGAGGTTGTTGCAGATTGGCGACGAACAGTAGGCGCTTGCGAACATCTTATTGAACTTTCAAATACAGCTACAGCTGTAGCAAAATCTCAATCTTCGCAGTCTTTAGCTTTACCTGTATGGAAGACTATTGTTTTCAATCATACTACATTTCATTACCCGAACTGTCCTGAAAAAGAAGTCCTTAAAGATATTTCTTTAACCCTAAAAAAGGGAGAAAAAATTGCCTTAATTGGCTCTTCTGGTGCAGGAAAAACTACGCTGTTTCGTCTCTTACTTCGCTTTTATGAACCAAGTCAGGGAGCAATTTTTTTCGATGCGATCAATTCCAAAGATATCAACCTTAAAGATCTGCGCGCTATTATTGGGTGGGTAGATCAAGAACCAATTCTTTTTTCGAATTCCATCTATGAAAACATCCGCTTTGGTCGCCCTCAAGCCTCATATACTGAGATTGAAGAAGCCGCACGGGCTGCATTTGCAATTGACTTTATCCAGGCACTTCCTAATCAATTTGAAACCTTGGTTGGTGAACAGGGAGTTCTCTTATCGGGTGGTCAACGTCAACGTATTGCAATTGCACGTGCAATTTTAAAAAATCCTGAAATTTTATTATTAGACGAAGCAACCAATGCCTTAGACGCCGAAAGCGAACACCAGGTTCAAATGGCTCTTGATCGTCTCATGCATGGACGCACAACTTTCATGGTAGCACATCGACTATACACAGCTCTTAAAGCTGACCGTATCCTTGTCATGGATCAAGGCGCCATTATTGCTTGTGGAACTCATGACAGCCTTATGCGTGAAAATCCACTTTATCAACGCTTTGCAACATTACAATTTGACCAAACTTTTTTATTTGAAAGCCCTAAAGTTTCTAAAAAAGCCTAAATTAAAGGCTTTTGAGATTTAGTTTAAGGTTAAAAGCCCCAATCAGAATACTCAGAGGTAAGTTTAAAAAAAATAACCCACTCAGCATAAAAAGGTAAGGTTTTAAGCTGAGTCCCAAAAAAGCAGCTTCTACTGAATTAACCCCAAAGATAAGTACTGGAATATACAGCGGTAACACAAGCAACGGCACTAAAAACGAATTTGATTTTATGCCTAATGTCAAAGTTGCTGCAATTGCGCCTATAAAACTCAAAATTGGAGTGCCAATACTTAAGCTTAGTATTAACAACCCAATCTGGAAGATGGAAAGATGCAGACAAACTGCAACCGCTGGCACAAGAAGGAGAACTGGTAAACTGCATAAAATCCAATGGGTGATAATTTTTGCAGCGACGAACGCCTCCAAAGGATAAGACGCAAAATATAATGCCTCTAAAGTTCCATCTTCAAAATCTGCTGTAAACATTCGTTGCAAAGAGAGTGACGATGCAAATAAAGTTAAAGTCCAGATAAGTCCTGCTCCAATACGTGTTAAAAGTTCGAACTCAGGACCTATACTGAGAGGAAAAATCAAAGCTGCAGCAACAAAAAATCCTAAATTTAAAAGGAATTCGTTTTTTTCCCGTAATGCTTGTCTAAAATTATGCACAACTAACACCCACAACACATAAAATAGTTTTTTCATGTGTCTTCCTTATTATACAGCTGATAATTATCCAAATTTAGACTATCCTTTTGTAAGGGTAGAGAGTCTTCAGGGCTTGCAATAACGATGGTTCCACCATTTTTCTGGTGTCTCTCAAACAGCATATCTAAAATCCTGTTGGCATGTTGATCAAGGCTGCGTTTAGGTTCATCCAAGAGCCAGATCTTTGCAGGACAAAGCAATAAACGGCAAAGATTCAAGCGCTGCCTCTGCCCTAAAGACAAGCCTTGCACAGGAAGATCCTTTAAATGGCCGAGAGCAAAAATTTCTAGTGCAGCTTCAACCTGTAGCGCTGAAGTATCGTAAATAGCGTTCCAGAAATTCAAATTTTCAAGAAGTGTTAGTTGCGATTTTAGAGTATCTTTATGATCTAGAAATAAAAAGCTAAAATTTACTGACCATTGAATATAACCTGCTACAGGATCAATCAGGCCCGCTAATGCTCTTAGAAGGGTTGATTTACCACTCCCGTTTTTGCCGTTAAGAATCAATATTTGCCCCCTGTGAACTGAAAAATTCACCTTGCAAAAAATAACACGGCCGCCGCGGCTACAACTCAGGTTATGAACAGTTAATTCACTCATGTTCTAAAACTCGCATCTTTTAAGAGCCTGGGAAAGTTCTTTTTGAAGCATTCATCAAGGCATTCTTAAAAATAGCAGTTGCTTGACCACCAAGAAGGTGAACGACAGTAGAGAAACAATAACAGATTACTATGCAAGAGATTGACAGGCTTCTTTCGAAACTCGCTTTTAGGAGAGGAGAATAAACGAACCTGGCCCTACTGAGCGAATTTTACAGTTACTTTCCCTTATGCTCTCCTCATAAGGTCTCTAAATCAAGGATTCGTTTATTAAATATTCTTTTAAAGAACAGATATTCGCACGCTCTTTAAGCTCGCCCGGGTAACTGAAGGAGAGCTCAATTAAAGGGCCGATTAAATGCGGTAACACAGGCACCAAGCTTCTCTCTTTTATTTCAGCTAAATCACGGGGTAACTCAACAATCCCTAGATCATCGCAAGCCGCACTTAAAATACCTTCTAATGAAGAAACTTTAAGATAGGGGCGCCTGAAATTGCTATAACCTTTCCCAATTTTTAAGAGCCATGGATCCTTACCATCGTAGGGAAGTCTGGGATGCTCGCTATATGAAATCAGCTGATGATTGTCTAAATCCTCATCTTTCTTCGGAGTCCCAAATTTTTTAAGGTACTCAGAACTTGCAAATAGACCCATGTTTGATTTTAAAAGAACATGTTTTATTGAGCCAGCTGTAAAAACATCAAAATCAATCAAGACATCAGATTCCCCCGGATCTAGCGCATCAATTTGTTCAAGAATTTTGAGCCGTATTTCACAATGCAGTAAGAGATAATTTTTGAGTTTTTTAATAAGCCAAGACCCGCTTAAGTAAGGAGAAACTGCAACTGTGAGGTCACCTTCAAGCGTATTGACCTTGATCGTTTTGCCGATTAAATGTGCTTCTTCAATAACCCGGCGAGCAAACTCATAAACCTTTTCGCCTTGTGAGGTTAATTTAAGACCTCGAGGGCCCCTCACAAAAAGCTTACAGCCAATTTGATATTCAAAAAGCTGCATACTGCGACTTATCGCCGGTTGACTGATGTTCAGCTGTGCGGCAGCTCTTGTGATGTTTTCTGCCTTTGCAACATAATAAAATTCTTTAATTCTATTGAGATTCATATATATATTCCCAGTGTATCTAATTTAATAAACCTAAAACCTGCTTTAAACCGACAATCTTCCTCTGCGAAGCTTTTATTTTTAATTTCAACAATCAGTTAACTTATTGCTGAAATGAACGATCAGTGAGATTCTTTTATTATTTTTGGGGAGTTTTTTACTCCCTGGCATTATTTTAGAAGCACCCTAAAAAAAGGCCTTCTAGCACTTTAGTGCTAGAAGGCAGTTCATAGGGAGGCCTTGAGCATTACCAAACACTAATCGCTCAAGTATTTACATCGGGAGGGATGTAAATCTGGTTACTAGAAAATTGAACCTGAGTTTTCTAGATGTCTAAATACTAGAGTCAGTTTCACCGTATTACAGTCGGAAAACAACTATCAAATTGCTATAACCCCTATAGGAGATTCGTCATATTTTATCAATTTATTGAAAAAAAAGGTAATTTATCAAATTCTTATTTAAAAAAAACACTTTTTTTTCTTAAGGCATTCAGAAGTAAAATACCAGCCACAGATAAAGACAGGATGCTAAGCTTAGAGAAGAATTGATAATAATTTCCTAAGTTATCTCCTATCCTTATATGCTGTGCACTTAAAGAAAAATTGGCGAGGATACCTGCAAGATAATGACCATATGAGATTGCCATTAACCATAAACTCATCATTAAACTAAGGTAACGGCTTGGTGCAAATTTGGAAATACTGGCGAACCCCACAGGTACAATAAAAAGTTCCCCAACGGTTTGAAAGAAAATAGCTATAAAAACCCAGATAATTGAAATGGGGATCGAACTTAGAGTTGATCCTAAACCCAGTACGCCAAAGCTTAAACTGATGAAGAAAAACCCAATACCAAACTTCGTCAAGCCCTCTACCTTATTGTTGCTTTTAAAATAGGCCTTTGATAAATAAGGCATAAGCATCCCAAATATAAGGACCAGAATAGGATCTAAGGAAAGTAAACTTGATGAAGGAATGGTAAATCCCAAAATTTGACGATCAACTACTCTATCAAAGAAAATCATGATTGAGCTTCCAGCTTGTTCAAATAAGGCGCAGAAAAATGCAAATAATATAATATATGGAACTATTTTAAGAAGCCCTATTTTTTCAAGAGCTGTGGATTTATAAAATATAGTGCAAAAACACATCAAACTTATTAAAATAATAATTCCCATCAACCCATTAAAACAATTACGGTACTTGAATAAAAAATAGAGAGCTACTATGCTTAGAACTAAAATTACTGCTGCTTGCAATAATTTTTTAGCAGGAGTCGCCCTTTTTAGTATATTATGATGTTGCGTAGCTCTAAAAAGCAGATAGGTCGCGAGGACAAAACTCAGCACAATTATTAAAAATCCACTTATCCAACCATAATAGTGGCTTGCTAAACTACAAAAAATAGGGCCTATAAAGCTTCCTAGATTCATGGCTACGTAAAGAGTTGTAAAAGCACTATCTTTAAGAGCATCTTTTGGATCTTTAAACAGCAAAGATAAAAGAGTTGAAAGATTAGGCTTAAAGCACCCTGATCCTATACTTAAGAATGAAAGCGCTAAAAAAATATTTTTGTTCAATGGAAAAATAAGAAGGGCTACTCCAAGACTACTTAAAGTGCCTCCTATCAGAAGTGTGTTTCGAGGTCCAATGAGTTTATCAGCTAAAAATCCACCTAGTAATGCAGTAGCATAGGATAAGGTCATTAGGGTAGCAAAAATCTCAATCGCTGCATGCTCTTTTAAAGAATAAAAGTCAATTGTATGAAGGATAATCATAGACTTAAGACTATAAAAACCAAAGTTGAAGCAAGCTTGCGTCAAGAAAATTGACTTAGCTCCGTAAGGGTAATCCTGAAACACAGCAGGCTTTAAGATTGACATATTTAATTAAATACTCCCTGAAATGAATTATAGTCATTTCATATTTGGTACATATTTTCAACTAATTTGGAGGAGGTACGAAATTATTAATCCCCTCAATGAAACATATGTGCACTCGTGGAA
>JACVCA010000078.1 GCA_016742295.1 Alphaproteobacteria bacterium
GTTGGTTTTTGACATTTTTAAAAATAATGGGAGCTTGGTCAGCGGTTACTGTACAATTGATAGCCACAATTTTAAAGTTTGTTCCTCTGGTGGCAATTGGTTTATTAGGGATATTTCATTTAAGTATGGACAATTTTATCCCGTTTAACCCTACGCAACAACCTACATTCTCTATTATTAATACAACAGCAACCTTAACTTTATTTGCGTTTTTAGGTCTTGAATCTGCAACTGTTCCTGCAGAATCTGTTGAAAATCCGAAGAAAACAATTCCACGTGCAACCATCATTGGGACCGTGCTCGCTGCTATTATTTACATATGGACGATGGTCGTAATTTTAGGAATTTTATCTCCTGCAGAACTTGCAAAGTCTTCTGCTCCTTTTGCAGATGCAGCTCGCGTTATCTTTGGAGAATGGTCTGTGCCTATTATTGCTGCAAGTGCGGCAATTTCTGCCTTTGGGACTTTAAATGGCTGGATCATGTTGCAAGGTCAAATGCCTCTTGCTGCAGCCCGTGATGGATTGTTCCCTCAGCTATTTGAAAAAGTGACTAAGAATGGAACTCCTATCGTGGGGTTAATTCTCTCAAGTATTTTAATTACAGTCTTATTAGCCATGAATTATGAAGCAAGTTTAGTTGAGCAATTCACAGTCATTGTTAATTTTACGACCTTTGCAATTTTACTGCCTTATCTTTACTCAAGCGTTGCAGATTTAATGTTATTATTCACACGTCCTAACAGTCTCTCATCGAGACATTTGTTCCGCTCAGCAATTATTGCAGGACTGGCCTTTGTGTATTCTCTATGGGCTATTGTCGGCTCTGGTAAAGACATTGTTTATTTAGGTACCCTCTTCATCTTTGCAGGTATTCCCATTTATGTCTTAATGAAACGAAAAGCCAATTAAAATTTTTCTTTTAGATAATCCTTAAATAGATAGCCCGGTTGTAGGGCGCCAATCATTCAGAAGGAAGAGTCCAAAAATAATTTACGGATGATACGATCAAAAGACGCAACAGAGGAGCATCTGTCTCCTCTGTTGTAAAATAAAGTCCTACGTTTGTTTATAAGTTAACCCTACCTTAGTATGAAACTATATTTTTCCCTTTCTTCTTACTAGATTGCTCTGGATTAAACTCTAACCGCTCAGTACTATAGGCTGGATCACGATTATCATTGCTGTGCTCTAGTTTGAACTTCGGGGGCACATCACTATACGTTGAAGTTTGAGAATCAAGTCCTACATTATCATAGGCCGTTGATTTTGGTGCAGCATAGTTTCCAGCATCCCAACCTAGATCGTCCTCCTCATCACTATCTTTATAAGCTTCTTGTAATTTTTTATAAAGAGAAGGCATCTCTGCTCCATAAGCTTGTTGTGAAGACATCACCTCTTCTTGACCTTCTTTTGCAGGAAGTTTGCTTTGATAAGCAATTGAGGATGATCCAGCAGCACTATATGAAGGAACCTCAGTTGTATTACCTGCTTTTTTAGTAAAATTACTGTCTTCTTTTGCAAGCTTCTTATTAAATGCTTCGAAGAGTTCCTCGCCTGATGATTTCAGTTTTATTTTCTGAAGTTCTTGCTGGGCTTTAAAAGCTGACCATCTGCTGGTGGGATCAGATTGAAGTAAATCTTTAATTATAGGCAATATACTCCACTCTTCCCCAATCTCTGCGTAAACCTTCTCAAGATTTTCATCAAAATAAGCTGAATCACCCTTATTAACAATATCTTCTACACCTTTCATAGGAAAAGGATAATTGTTGGTTGCAATCTCTAATAAAGTTAATCCTGCCGCAAAAGTATCGGCCTTTTTCCCTGAGAAAAATTTAGCTGTTTCTTTCGCTTTAAATTTACGTCCTTGACGTTCTTGCATTAGCAAACGGCAATGGGCAATACGATCAGGAGAGAAGTACCTAAAATCACCAAGTCCGCCTATGATCTTGTCTTTTTGTAAAGCACACCCAAAGTCACTGATATAGACAGTCCCATCAGAATGCACAAGAACATTTGTGGGTTTAAGGTCAAGATGCGAAACTCCATTATCATGCATGTGGGCAAGCCCTGTTAACAATGAACGTGCAAAATGGGTTAAAAGTTGATCTTTGAGCTTATGCTTAGAGATTCTTGCGAGGCTTTGTTGAAATACCTCTCCGCTTCCAAAGGACGCTAAAGGGGTTACCTGCAATAAGAGATCCTGTGTTATCATATTTTCTCCACGGATCGTGGTTGAGCCAAAAGTCTCTTCTAAAAGATCTCTCATTGTATCTTCATGTTCCTCTGTCGGCTTAAAATGCAAGTATTCCAAAAGTGGCAGCACACCTTCTATTTGTCCTAGAGATTCTTGAAGTTTGCCTTCACGAAGCGAAGATTCAACGCTTTTAGTTCCCGCAACAATCTTCATTGCTCTAAAGGCTCCTGTATTTTCTTCTTTAGCAATGACAACTTTACCAAAGTTACCAGCACCTAAATGGAAAGGTGTTCTACTCTGTCCCTCTGGGATAGTAATTTTAAGGCCAGTTTGGGCATTAATTTCTTTGGCTTCCTTTTCACTTATTTTGAAATAAAGTCCATATTCTAAACCGTGCATTGCTCCTGTAACTCTGAGTCTTGCATCTTTTAGCCCTTTACCTTTAACAGCTTTGAAAGCATCTGGGGACACCATGGAAGGTGAACGGCTACCCATCTCCATATTTTCTTCAGCCTCTGCAAAAGCCTTTTCTCTCTTATGCTTTTTGTGCTTATACCAAGCGAAGGTCCCAACACCTGCCCCAACTCCGGCAGCGCATAAAGCAGCAACTCCAATAGGAACCCCTATTGCAGCACCTAATACTGCAGATGAAGACCCATCTGAAGACGAAGAATTGGAAGGTGGAGCTGCTGCTGCAACAATTTCAGGACCTAAAATAGCATAATAGTTGACAGGGCTACCACTTACGCTTTGTGAAACACGCAAAACGATAGCAGCAGTTGAGTTTGGCAGGTAAAATTCCGCAAATTTCTCAGCTGTACTATCTGTGAGGTTGCTAAGAAGAGGAGAAATTGAATCAAAAACCACTGTATTATCGGTACTAGGTTCTTGTATGGTTGGGTTCCACACGTAAGAATGCGTAAGCCTTCGTATATTTGTTGAATTTAGTTCATAATTAATGGTGTTGGTGACAACAGGCCCATCAACAACATTTGTAGTAACGGTGTGTAATGCTTTGTATTTCTCAACAAAATAGTATATAAGGCGAGCATAATTTCCTGTAGAGAGAAAGCTTGAGCAAGAAAGAGGATCAAGTCCAAGGCCCTGTAGGCAATTTATAATACCATTTGGGATTAGGTTATTATCCTCTGTAAATTGTTGGATTGTTCTACTGTTCTGTCCATTTGGACTATCAACATATCCTGAATAGAATGAATTTAAAAAATCATTAAATGTTTTATTATCTCTATCTGAGGCTGTTGAGGGTTTGCTTGCTATAATGGGAGTACTGGAAAGATTAGAGGGAATAACGCGATTTATAGCTGTTTCATTCGTGATAAGACGTTGCCATAATAGATAAGCCTTCCCACTTGCGGGACGTAAGACAGCATTTCCAATGCCAAAACTACCATCATTATTCATAGAGGTAAAAAGTAAGATTTCACTACTTGGAAACTGAGATAAGTAAAAAGGATTTAAACTTCCTGATAAGGTTGAGGCAGAAAGTGTAGAACTTATGTTTACTGTAAGGGGATCAAAAATTTGGTAAGTTGTATGATTATAGAAGCTATCATCAATTTTAGTATTCGTATATCCTATATAAGGGTCAAACAGATTATAAAATTCTATGGAAGTGTTGCTTAGAGGGGAGGCTCCTATCCTAAAGCTGTTAATTTCAGAATAATATCCAGAATTTTGAAGCTGCTGTACGATTCCCGTTGGTCCTATCTCATCAGCTATGGCAAATCTTCTGGTAGGATTTGTAAAACCAAAAATTAAAGATCCATCATAATTAGGATTGCTAAACATGGTATCAATTTCATCTCCAAACCCACAACAATCTAAAAGCGCAAAGGCACTCTCACATTCTTTATAGGTTCCACTGCATACATCCTCCAACAATTGAGGGCGCTGGGCAGCAACGGCTGGCATAAAATTTGCGCTACTAAGCAGGAGTAAAAATGTTGCCCCTTTAGCGACGCGAGACCAGTCAACCTTTTGAGGTATATGGATACCTAACCTTCTCAATGTTCTTATAGAATCCTCTTGAAGTTTGCCTCCATCTAATTTTCTATAAAGGGTTTTAACAGCTCTACTTAAATAGGGTAGGTTTTCTTCTCGGCATTCATAAGAACGCATATTGCCTAGACTCTCAGCTAGAAATACACCTTGTTGAAAATAATTAGGCTCCATAAATTCTATTTCGTCTTCAGAAGAAGTTTGAGTATAAGTTGTATAATCTTTTTGAATTAACGCTGGCAGCCCTTCTTTATTAAGTTCCTCATAAAAATTAATATATGATTCTATAAACTGAGGAAGATTTCCCTCATCAACTTCTATTTCCTTAATTTGGCGGTAATTCGAAAAAAGGAACTTACGCTTACCAGCAAAGCTAGGATGGCTTGTGAATGCCTTAGCAGTTAAAGAATTTGAGAGTCTCTCATCCAGGTAGGTAAAGAAATTATTGAGATTATTATGACTAAGCGTCGCTACATGATAAAGCAATTCGCTTCCTTCTTGTTGCCATTCTAATCCAGGCTGATCGATAATTGTGTGCCATGAAATGTTGTCTAGTTTTGATACCTTAGGAGCAGATTGAGAAGGAGAAAGAGTAGAATTAGGAAGAAGAATAGAAAATGTACTGGTTAATTTATGCCAAATATTGCCTATTAAAGAAGGTGAAGAATTCGATTTATCTGGGATTAAGGCATTTTTGCTTATATTATGATGGGTTAATGATTCTTCTTCAATATTAGATGCTTTAAGATTATGGGTTAATGTACTCATAATAATCAGCATACTTAGCACCTTGAAATTAAGCATTGGCCTTCTCCTCTATTTATTATTTTGAATTTAGGACACACTAGCATAAAAGGCTATAAGAGGCCAATACTTATTATTTGCCAAATAAGAGGGTAGGAAGGGGGGTATTTTCAGGCACTTAATCGTATTTACTATAAATATCCTAATATTTAGCTACAAATATAAATTTAAGGCTTCTCGTATTTTAAGTTATTTTATAAAATCATTAAATAACTTAAACTTAAAATGAATTGTAAATCTATTTTCATGAATTCGAGCTTTTACATTTAGAGCTGGAGTATTATGTGCATCTTGTACATTATAAGACAGCTTTTTATACTGTACACGGGAAAATTCTCCACCCAAAGATAGCTTTTCATTAAGAGGAACATCAACTCCTAAGCCAGCAAGAAAACCATTTAAGTATTTAGCTTTATTGTTCGAACCACTTAAAGGCAAACTCTCAGTAACAGAGGTGATTCGACATTGTAAAACTCCAAGCTTTAAGTAAGGAAGCCCTCCTTTATAAAGGTACCCAAATCGCAAAGAAGTGCCATAGCTACGTTTTATCTTGAAAGCTGTTCTTAAAGGCTCACCAGCAGTTACTCCTCCTAAGTTAGTCTTAGCTGTTCCACGCACCCATATGCTATCAATCTCAATTCCAGTATGAATAAGATTCTTGAAGGTATGAGTATATAATAGGGCAGGTCCAAGAATTGGCCCTTCTAAGGAAATATTTGAGGAGTCTTTTTTATCTTTCACTGCTGGTACCGCGAAGTGATTTAATTTTCCGACAGCATTTGTGAAACCCCCTCGTCCTAAAAAAGAAAAACCATTCAAAGAGGATTCGGACGAGTAAGTTTCAGAGATAAATGGTATAATCGATATAAGAACACTCAAAGTAGTTTTTATTTTCATCATCTTTAGTTCTCTCTACGATCCTGTATGATTAAGATTGCTATAAGTAACATAACTTACAAGCTGTGGTATAGTTTGCAATGGATCATCTGGGTCGCCTGGAAATTGACCAAAAGCCCGTCCACGCCCTAAAATTTTATCGTTAACTTCCTGTAGCATAGCCGCAATTGCCGATGAAGACGGACCAAATGCTTCAATAATTTCTTGGCTTCTGAGGTAAATATTAGAAGAATCTGGGACTGGAGCAACTAAACCTTCCAGTTGTGTCACCGCATCAGGCAAAGTGTCGGCATCATCATTAATTCTTTTTCTGGCATCTTCAATAATATCCTGAGCTAAAGCAAGGTCACCTATTGCTGTATCCCGTTCGGTTCTTGCTTGATCACGTTCACCTAATGCTGTATCCCGTTCGGTTCTTGCTTGATCACGTTCACCTAATGCTGTATCCCGTTCGGTTCTTGCTTGATCACGTTCACCTAGGGCTGTATCCCGTTCAGTTCTTGCTTCGTCACGTTCACCTAATGC
>JACVCA010000079.1 GCA_016742295.1 Alphaproteobacteria bacterium
CCTGTACACCGTTCATTTGTAAACGTTGTTTAAGTTCAGAAATACTCAATTCATTGCCTGGAATCTGTCGAGATGAGAAAATAACTGTATCCCCTTCGTCAAATCGAACCCGCGGGTGACTTCCTTCTGCAATACGTGATAAAGCCGCACGTTGCTCCCCTTGACTGCCAGTACAAAGCATTAAAACTTTATCGCGCGGCATGCTCATGGCTTCGTTTTCTGATAAAAAGCGGGGAATATTTTTGAGATATCCAACCTCACGGGCTGCCTCATACATACGGATCAAAGATCTACCGACAAGGGCTGCTTGACGACCATGGGCCTGAGCTGCAAGGGCGCAAGTCTCTAAGCGGGCCACATTACTAGCAAATAAGCCAATTGCGACCCGTTTTTTTTGTCGTCCAACCAGCTCAATCAAACTTTTTCTTACCTTGGCTTCTGATTCCGTATGACCTTCAACAAAAACATTGGTTGAATCACACATCAGCGCTAAAACACCCTCATCACCAATTTCTTTTAGGCGCTTTTTATCTGTATGTGTACCTACCAATGGATCAGTGTCAAGTTTCCAATCTCCTGTATGAACGACAACACCAACAGGTGTACGAATGACCAGGGCATTTGGTTCAGGAATAGAATGGGTTAAGGTTACAAACTCTACCTCAAATGCACCAAGCTGAACTTTGCCACTCAGAGGAACTTCAATCAATTTTACCCCATCAACAAGACCTGCTTCTTTTAATTTTCCTCGTACCAATGCTGCTGTAAAGGGAGTTGCATAAATCGGGCATTTAAAACGCTTCCAGAGATAAGGGATGGCACCAATATGATCTTCATGCCCATGGGTTAAGACCAGCCCTTCGAGGTTATTGGTGTGACCTTCAATGTATTGTGTATCAGGCATAATAATTTCGATACCTAAGTCATTACTAAAGGTAATACCTAAATCAACCATCAACCAACGGTTTTGATAGCGGTAAAGATTTAAGTTCATGCCTATTTCCCCTGCCCCTCCTAAAGGCAGAAAATATAATTCTTCAGATTGATTTGATGTTTTCATAGTTAAATATTACTCAATAAATTGATTGTTTATAAAATTTTTCCTTAATGAAATGTTTTGACGATAGATCTTTTCAAGCCCTTTTAAAGTTAAATCAGGGTCGATGAAATCGAAGCTTTTAGTATCTTCGGCAATCAGATTAGCAAGCCCTCCGCTCGCAATCACCGGCAAATAAGTGTTTGAGTCAGTTTCAGCGTATTCAGCCCTAGCTCTTGCAATTAAACCCTCAATGAGCCCAATATAACCCCAAAAAATGCCTGATTGCATACAAGCAACAGTTGAAGTTGCCATGACTTTTTTAGGACGTTTTAAAGGAATTTTGGGAAGTTGGGCTGCGGTTTGGCTTAAAGCCTCAAGCGCTACTTTTAAGCCCGGAGCAATGGCAACTCCTATAAAATTACCCTTTTTATTGATAAGGCTTAAAGTAGTAGCGGTGCCCATATTGAGTATAAGGAATGGAGGAGGAGTTAATATTTGTCCCGCGACTGCGTCTACAATCAAATCAGCGCCTACCTCTTCGGGATAATCCGTTTGTATAAGTAAGCCTAAAGAAACCTCAGGAGCCCCTACGACCAAAACTTCAGTATTAAAATATTTAAGACAAAGATTTTTTATAGTTTCGAGAACTTTCGGAACCACACAACACATAATTGCCCCGGTTACTTCATGCGGGTTCAGATTATATATATTCATAAGGTCGTAAAGCCATACTCCCCATTCCTCATCACTCTGCTCAATGCGTGTGTCAGCATTCCACTGTGCGAATAATTTCTGGTTTCTAAAGATTGCAAAATTGATTTGGCTATTTCCAACATCAATGGCAAGTAACATTATTATATCCTTAAGATGTCAATGTCGGCTGTATGTATACGAATACGTTTAAGTTCAGTTGTTTCTAACACAAAAGCTCCATCAAAATCCAGTTCACAAAATTTTCCTTCTACTTGGTTAACTTGATCAGGGAATTTTACGTGAACCTTTTGACCGAGGCCTGCAGCCCATTTCATCCATTCAGTTTGAATGACCTTAAAACTACTTTTAAACCAAAGGTCGCGCCAGTGAGCAAAGGAGTGATAAAACATCTCTGCTATGGTCTGGGGTTTAAATCCTCTAGCCCCTAAAGAATTTAAGCAGGTGGCCTTAAGAAGCCCACTCTCTGCAGGGCAGCTTTCTATATTTACGCCAATACCAATTATAAGCCAACAACTCTTATCTGAGCTTCTTTCATGTTTTTCAATAAGAATGCCAGCAATTTTAGATCCATTTACTAAGATATCATTAGGCCACTTACATAAAACTTCAGATTCTGCGCCTAAAATCTCTGCAATGACTTCTCTTAAAGCCACTGCAGCAATAAATGAAAACTCTCCAAGATGGCAGATGTTTTCCTGAAAGGGTATTACTAATGATAAATGTAAATTTCCGGGCGAAGAAACCCATGGGCGTCCTCGTCTTCCGGCACCTTGCAGCTGTTGGTATGCTAAAATTCCCATATCACCTTCAAGCAGAGTTTCTGCTTCTATAAGGCGCACAGCTTCATTCATAGTGCTATCAACTTGATCAAAGAGCTTCAATCGTAAAGAAGTAATAGCGTAAACCTATGATTAAAATTAAGCCTTCTCTTGTTTAATCTATGAAAGACTTAAGAGTCAAGCGTGTCTTTATAGTATTTCCCTAGGTGGATAGCCTTTATTGTTAAAATCGTTCCTGCCTTAACTTTAATATGATAAAGGAGTCATAAAATTGTTTAATTACAAATGCATAAACGCAAAAACGGGTGTCAAAAAAGTTTTTGTACCAGAGAGCAATAAACATACTTTAGGGGAAAATAGGCGTTCTGAAGTTGCCTTAAGGGGTTGAAACTTTTGAAATTTTATGATAAGGTCTTACAAATTAGAAAGAACTAGACTAAATATCATTTTTTCATTTATAGTTATTGAGGTAATTATTAAAAGATAGGTTTTAATTAGTTAATCAATCCTAAGTTAAAATACTCCGTTAATAATGTTCCAGTTTAATAATTTGAATAAAATACTTGACAAATGTATAGGTATATCTTAACCAAATATCCATACTTGTTGGATATAATGGTAGTAAAGGTACATAAAGTATCTTATAAATTAACAATAGGAGTAATGGAGATTTCAAATGGCATCCGATAATAATAGCAACCTTCAAGATGTCTTTTTGAATCACATCCGAAAGAATAAGACACCTGTAACATTATTTCTTGTAAATGGTGTTAAACTTCAAGGAATTGTGAGCTGGTTTGATAATTTTTCAGTGCTTTTACGACGCGAGGCCCATACTCAACTTGTATATAAGCATGCTTTATCGACTATAATGCCGTTGAATCCTATTAAACTTCACGGCGAAGAGACAGATATATCTGAAGGAGAGTAGTTGTTACATGAAGTTGATAATCCGGAGTTCTTGTCAGCGCCCGGCCCGGTAACCTTAGTTCTTCTGCCAGACTTTAAGACTAATAAAAAACAATCTCTTTCTAAATATGATCCACATTCCCGTCTCAAAGAAGCTGTAGGGCTTGCCCAGGCTATTCGCCTTAATGTTCGTCAAGCTGAAATTATTTCATTAAGGTGTATTCAACCCTCAACTCTTTTTGGTAAAGGTATTATGGCTCGTTTGAAGGGCTTTATCGAGGGGGAAGAAATTACATTGGTGGTGATTGATGCCTCATTAGGACCTGTACAACAACGTAATCTTGAAAAAGCCCTTGGCTGCAAAGTAATTGATCGAACAGGGCTTATTCTTGAAATATTTGGGGAACGCGCTCGTACGTTTGAAGGGCGCTTGCAGGTTGAGCTTGCAGCCCTCACCTATCAACGCAGCCGTTTGGTGCGCTCATGGACACACTTAGAAAGGCAACGCGGCGGTCTCGGGTTTATAGGGGGGCCGGGAGAAACACAACTCGAAGTTGATCGTAGACTTATAGATAGCCGTATCACACGTTTGCGTCAAGATCTCGCGTCCGTTAAGCGCACCAGGGAAATGCAACGAAAAGCCCGTAAGAAAGTGCCTTACCCTGTTGTAGCACTAGTTGGCTATACCAATGCTGGAAAATCAACCCTTTTTAATAAACTCACGAACGCTAATGTTATTGCAAAGGATATATTATTTGCAACGTTAGATCCAACAATGAGAGCGCTTAAGCTAGCCTCGGGTCGTACAATAATTTTATCTGATACCGTTGGATTCATTTCTGACCTACCTACTCAGCTTGTTGCTGCGTTCAGAGCAACCCTCGAAGAAGTCTTGGAGGCTGATTTACTCATTCATGTGCGTGATATTTCTCATGCTGATTCGCAAAATCAAAGGCGCGATGTCTTGCAAGTTCTAAAAGAATTAGGGCTTGAGGAAGATGTAAAAAGCCGCATGATTGAAGCTTTGAATAAAATTGATACTTTGACTATAGATCAGAAAACTCTTTTACCCCAAAATGAAAATGTACTTCCTATTTCTGCTCTCCAAGGTGAGGGGCTTATAAAACTTTTAGAAATGATCGATAAAAGATTGGGCAAGCACGAAAGTATTGCCAAGTTTAAACTCGATATTTTTGATGGGGCTGCAGTGGCATGGCTTTATGCGCATGGTGAAGTTCTGGAGCATCACAATACAAAACTTAAAACTAACCTCAAAGTTCGGTTGAGTCCTGCAGATATCCAACGTTTTGAAAAACAATTTTTGAGTATTTCATAACCTTTGGCCTTTTTAGATCTGTATTATACTGTAGATTGTCAAGAAAATGCAGGGATAGCTAAAACATAGACTCCCCTTTTTGTCGTCCTCGGGCTAGAGGAGTTTGTGACAAGGAGAAGATATAGATTACCAAGGAAAGAAGGCGATCTTCAGAACTCTTTTTGTCATGCTAAGGTTAGAAAGAGCTTATTTTTCAGAGGAAAAACTTTTCTTGAAGCGAGTCCTCTTACACCAATTTTATCGTAGGTACGCTTAACTCGCATATTTAAGAATATCAGATTCACGAACCAAGAGTTGATGTTATTTTTCTATGGAAAATAAACTGTTCTAATCTGAAAATGATAGCCCCTAAGCAGTCAGGATATATTAATAGGTCTAACAAAACCCATTACGCACTATATTCCCTCCAAGTCATTTAAATGGTATGATTAATGATAAATAATAATTTTTACAACAAGTATCCCATAATAATGACCAAAAAACCCTCTTCACCACGCAGATTTAAGAACATTATCTTACTTGTAACATTACTGCTGATTGTCCTTAGTTTATGGTTACATCACGAAACAGTTCTGAAAGGAATTTATCCAGATTACGGTATTGAGCCTTTCGAAATTAGTGAAGAAGGTAAAGTTTGCAAGCCAAATAGTTTAGTAGTAGCTCCAATTAAGAAAGAATAATTATAAAATTGTGAAGGACTATCAATTTCTTTAAAGAAAAGGCTTCCCCTCTCTTCTCTTAAGCTGTGATTATGAAAATTGCTCTGAAGGATGGCAGGTTTTAGTGATTGCATATAAAATTTAGTAGATTTCTTAGTCAATAATCACTATTTATTGTAAATGGATATTTACTAACCTAGATTAAACCATGAAGCCTGCGATCTCTCGAAACACTTCACTCTCACCTCATTTTCAACTCATTGCTCATGACACCAGAACCATTATCTATCAAAAGCCATCATGGGTAAGCCCCTCCTGGCAAAGTGCATTTTGGAAAGTCTTTTCCTGCGTCTGTTTTGCAGGCATTAATGGCGTGGTACGTTATCTTACTGGTGGTTCACCGCTTCCGCTTGAAAACCCTCTTCCTGTTTCTGTCATTACTTTTTTTCAAAATGTCGTTGGTACAGTTTGTATGCTCCCTTGGCTCTTTAAATATGGCCTTGGCAGTCTTCGCACAAAGCACCCTAGGCTTCATATCACTCGGGTCTCAACTGCGGTTTTAGGTGTACTTCTATGGTATTTGGCCCTTGCACATATGCCTATAACTCAAGCAGTTGGGCTCATGTTTACGGGACCAGTTTTCTCAGCCATTGCTGCAAGGATTTTTTTGAAAGAGACTGTTGATAAACGGCGAGCTATTGCAATCTTGCTTAGTTTTGTGGGGGCTTTTATCATTTTAAGGCCGGATCAGCCTTTACTTGATATGAAAGAAGACTTTAAGCTTTGGGTGGCTTGGTTACCATTGAGTGCAGCGATTGCAATTGCAATTTCAAAGATTAATACCCGTCAACTTGGTAAATTGGGCGAACCTGCTCATATGATGACTACTTATCTGCTGTTATTTATGGCGCCTATTTCTTTAATTCCTGCTTTATTGAATTGGCAAACGCCAAGCTTACACC
>JACVCA010000080.1 GCA_016742295.1 Alphaproteobacteria bacterium
TTTTTTTAGCGCCTTCTGGCCCCCAGGCCCAAACTGTTGGGGGCGTATAGTGGACATGAGGAATACCGCTATTGTGCACCCGCTTGGCCAGCCGAAAACAAAAATCAGGCGCATCAATGGTAATAATGAGATCAGGCCTTAACGTAAGTACTGTCTTTGTAGCTTGGCGAAGTCTTTTGAAAAGACGAGGCAAATGAGAGATTACTTCTGTAAAACCCATAACCGATAAATCTGACATCGGGAAAACACTTTTTAAGCCTTTAGCCTGCATTGTCTCTCCCCCTACCCCTATAAAATCAAGCGGTACTTGGGCTTGCTTTTGAAGAGCAGACATAAGACGGCCACCCTGCACATCGCCTGAAGCTTCTCCTGCTAGAATAAAGATACGTTTAGGAGAATGAGTAATCATCAATGTTAACCCCAATAATAAAAATTCCTGCCTGGTTAGCTTTTTCAAGCATATGCTGATGATGTAAGATTTGCACGCTTCCTGCTTCAACGGCAATTCCACGAAGACCTGCTTGAATCGCTCTTTCGATAGTGTCAGGACCCATTGTCGGTAAATCAACTCTTCGTTCTTGCCCTGGTTTGGCAATTTTCACAAGGATTCCGCCTGGTCCCGGACGTGCAAGGGCCTGGCAGCGCTCAATCAAACCATCTGTCCCTTCAAGGCCCTCTACGCCTAAAACCATCCCTTGCTGAATAATAACAGCTTGACCCACATCCACTTTTCCTAACGCAAGAGCCACCTCAACTCCTCGTTTGATGTCTTGTCGGGCAAGAACATCAGGTTCTATAGTCCCCATTACACCAGAAAGCGCAAGAAAATCCTCTCCCATTAGTGACTCAACCCCTACTACCTTAAATCCTTCTTTCTCAAGTTCTTCGGTAATAATTCTTAATAAACTATCATCTCCAAATCCCCCCCGTGTTAAACGTGCTACCCACAAAGCACCTTTCGCGTCAGGACGCAATTCTGTCCACGAAGGGCGCCTTAAGGGACCAACCATTACAAGCTCTTCAACACCTGCTCGCCTTAAATGATTAAGGGCTTGGCCAACAGCCCCTATATGAACCCATGCATGCTCGGTATCTTTGACAGTAGCCGGATCAGTTTGTCCTTTAAAAGCCAGAACAAAATGCGGTCTGCCAATTCCACGGCACCTTTCAATAAGCTCCAGTGGAAGGTCTCTACCACCTGCAATGATCCCAAGTTTTCTCATGCTTAGTCCTTAAAGTTTTCAATAAAGGAATTATATCTTAATATGCCTTCTACCCTGCTTAAGCCAGTAATTCTTGTCAACACATACCTAGAATGCAAAAGAAGGATTGTATATTTATTTTCAATTTAAGGATATTAAGAAATGTTAATTTATATATTATTGTAAAGGAAAGATTTATAAATTTTAAATTAAACTTTAAAAAAGCTGTACTATTTTTTTCGAGCCTATGTATATTGGCATTTACTAATGTCGCAGGAAAAGCTTTTGCATCCTGCTCTACTTCACCAGACCCTATAATGATCGAGCGGTTCAAAACCCGGGTATTTGGGGTATTATTTTCTGGAAAGATTGAAGAACCTGGAACTCTTAAAGATATAATTAAAACTGAGAAGATCGATCCAAATGCTAAGTTCGACAGGTTCTCACTTTTAGGAGAGTATGTTTCTCAAAGCCCTACACCAAATGTCCGTCAAGTCCTCAAAACTCTTCAGGAGTTAGGGGCAGACATTAAGGCTGTACAGGCAGAAAGGAATCAAGCTCACATTATGCACCTGGCTGTAGCTCCTATAGGTAAACCCTGTAATAGTGAAATAATTTTTATTCTCCACGACTTGGGAGCAGATATTGAGGCTAGAAATATTTAGGGTGAAACTCCATTATATATAGCTATTCAGTTGAAACATTTTGACATGGCTGAAGCTCTTTTAAAACTTGGTGCAAATTCTAAGGCGCAAACTCTTTCAGGTTGTACTCCTATAAATTTAGCTACCCCATTAGGAAAGCTTGATGAAATTAAAAATCATATAAAAGGCCATGTTAGTTAATTTCTCAATAAGGGCTTAAAGACATTCACTTTCTAGAGAAGGGGCCGCTGGCCCCTTCATCTCGAGAGATGCAAGGAAATTATCGCCCATGAGCCAATCATTTCCTACTACATTAACCCCTTCCTTTCTCAACTCTTCTTTAATAATACGCCATAAGCCATCCTCACCAAATTCTCGTGCGCTGAACGCACATCTCACATAGTATATCCGTTGATGAAAGTGAGGAAAATTATGACAACCCCCTCATCATCCTCTATGAAACAAGCAGCTAGAGAAGACTATTGTTTTTATCCCTAACAAGATTATAAATATTGTATGGTAAACTTCATAAGTGTGCGCGGTGCGCGCGAACATAACCTGCAAAATATTGATGTTGATCTTCCCAAAGACAAGCTCATTGTCATCACAGGTCTCAGTGGTTCGGGAAAATCTTCACTAGCCTTCGATACGATTTATGCAGAGGGCCAGAGGCGCTATGTCGAAAGCTTATCATCCTATGCGCGACAATTTCTTGAACTTATGCAGAAACCTGATGTGGATTCAATTGAGGGTTTATCACCAGCAATTTCCATTGAGCAAAAAACCACCTCAAAAAACCCTCGTTCAACTGTAGGTACGGTCACAGAAATATATGACTACCTAAGACTTCTATTTGCTAGGATTGGTATCCCCTATTCACCTGCAACGGGCTTGCCGATTGAAAGTCAAACTATAAGTCAAATGGTTGATCGCATTATGGAAATGAAGCCTGGTACACGTCTTTATGTTTTAGCGCCCATTATACGCGGCCGTAAAGGTGAATACCGAAAAGAAATCATAGATTTGAAAAAACGTGGTTTTCAACGCCTCAAGATTGACGGGGTTTTATATGAAATTGATGAAACTCCTACCCTTAACAAGAAACTAAAGCATGATATAGAAGTCGTTGTCGACCGACTTGTACTGAAGGAAGATCTTGGCAACCGCTTGGCTGATACCCTCGAGACTGCTCTCGAATTAAGTGACGGGTTAGTTTATATTGAAACGGTCGATGACGGGCAAAAAACTACCTTTTCTTCAAAATTTGCTTGCCCAGTTTCAGGATTTACTCTTGATGAAATTGAGCCACGGCTTTTTTCATTCAATAGTCCCTTTGGAGCCTGCCCAAGTTGTGATGGTTTAGGAGTGCGGATTGATTTTGACCCTCAATTGATCGTTCCTCACCCTACCAAAAGCATAAGCGAAGGAGCCGTTGCACCCTGGGCAGGTGCGTTTGCTTTTTATTATGATCAAGTTTTAAAAACTGTCGCACATTACTTTAAGGATGATGTGGAAACTCCTTTCAAGGATCTAAAACCTGAGACACAGGAGGCGATTTTCTATGGCACGTCCAATCCCATTGAAATGGTGATTCTAGATGAGAAGCGTACACACCGCAGTTTCAAACGTTTTGAAGGTGTAATCCCAACCCTTCAACGAAGATGGCGCGATAACACCAACAACCGCAAAGCTGAAGAATATAGTCGCTATCAGACCGCACATTCTTGTGATACATGCAAAGGCTACCGTTTGAAGCCTGAAGCCTTGGCTATAAAAATTCAAGGTTTACATATCGGGGAAATTACCGAGATGTCAATTGCTGAGGCTGAAAAATGGACACGAAAGTTATCTGCGCACTTGACCCCTCAACAACAAGAAATTTCTGCACGTATTTTGAAAGAACTTAACGAACGTTTAGGATTTTTGGTTAACGTAGGGCTTGATTATCTAACTTTGTCACGCGCCTCACGCACTCTTTCCGGCGGAGAGGGCCAACGGATTCGACTAGCTTCACAAATAGGTTCGGGTTTAACGGGTGTGCTTTATGTCCTCGATGAACCCTCAATCGGGCTTCACCAAAGAGATAATGATCGTTTGCTTGAAACCTTGAAACGGTTACGTGATTTAGGCAATACTGTTATTGTTGTTGAACATGATGAAGATGCCATCAGATTGGCTGACTACGTCGTCGATATGGGCCCCGGTGCAGGGATTCATGGCGGAAAAATTGTTGCCCAAGGCACTCCTGAAGAGATTATCAATCATCCGCAAAGTTTGACCGGGAAATACTTGAAAGGAATCACTTGTATTCCTATTGCACCCCATCGCCGTGAAGGTCATGTAGGAAAATTCTTAATTCTTGAAGGCGCACGAACAACCAATCTCCGCAATTTGAACGTCACCTTTCCGTTAGGCAAATTCATTTGCGTTACAGGCGTCTCAGGTGGAGGGAAATCCTCACTGATTGTAGAAACGCTTTATAAAGCTCTGGCACGTGAACTCCACGATGCTGCTGACTTACCTGGGGATTATGATGCTATTAAAGGCGTCGAACATATCGATAAGATTATAGATATTGATCAATCTCCAATTGGACGTACCCCAAGATCAAATCCGGCAACTTATACTGGCGCCTTTGGGCCCATTCGCGATTGGTTTGCAGCCCTACCGGAATCTAAGGCTCGCGGTTATAAGCCTGGCCGTTTTTCCTTCAATGTTAAGGGGGGCCGCTGTGAAGCCTGCGAAGGCGATGGAGTTATTAAAATTGAAATGCATTTCCTACCTGATGTTTACGTTGAGTGCGATCAATGCAAGGGCAAACGCTATAATCGCGAGACTTTAGAGGTCACCTATAAAGGCAAATCGATTGCAGATGTTCTTGATATGTCAGTGGAAGAAGCTACTCAATTTTTTGAAGCTATGCCTGCAATTCGTGAGAAAATGAAGACACTCGAGCGAGTTGGATTAAGTTACATTCAGGTAGGGCAACGGGCCACAACACTTTCAGGGGGTGAAGCTCAACGGATTAAGCTTGCCAAAGAACTTTCTCGCAGAGCAACCGGACGTACAGTCTATATTCTTGATGAACCAACGACCGGCCTACATTTTGAAGATGTTCGTAAGCTTCTTGAAGTCCTGCATTCGTTAGCTGATCAAGGCAATACGTTGATTGTCATTGAACATAACTTAGATGTCATAAAAACTGCTGATTGGATTATTGATTTGGGGCCTGAAGGGGGAACGGGAGGAGGCTTGATTGTCGCCGAAGGAACCCCTGAACAAGTTGCAACAGTCAAAGCCAGCTATACAGGACATTATTTAGCCTCTTATCTAAACAAGCAACCTTTAAAGAAGAAAGCAATATGAAAAGTCAGTATTCAGCTGTCGTTTGGGATATGGATGGAACATTGATTGACACTGAATCAATTCATGAAGCAACCTTGAGGTCATCATGTACTACGTTTGGTTTTAAAGTTTTTCCTCACCAACATCACGTTGGCCTATGCATGTCACAAATTTGGGAAGCGATCGGTGGCACCCAACAAGCACGCATCAGCCATGAGGATTGGCTTGAGCATTTGCACCTCGAATTTGTAAAAAAAACCAGCTTGAATAAAGACTATATCCGCCCCGGGGTAAAATCTGTTCTCGAGACCTTATCTGGCTTTAAGATATCGCAAGCCTGCGCAACCAATTCCCCACGGATTGCAATTGATTTCAATATGGCTAATTTGGAGATTGGTCATCATTTTCAGCACACTCTCAGCCGTGATGATGTGAAAGTGGGTAAACCTGCACCTGAGATATATTTAAAAGCCTCTGAAAAACTAGGCTTTAGCGCTAAAAAATGTGTTGCAGTTGAAGACACGCCCGTAGGCATTCAAGCTGCCAAGGCTGCAGGTATGACAGCAATCGCATTTCCTAATCAAACCCCACAAAACTTAGACTTCTCGCAAGCTGATTTAATTATTGAAAATATAGAGCTATTATTGGATTTTATAGGGATTAATGTTGCAGCTTGAAACAGTTGGTGGTAATTAGAGCTATTATGCGCAAACTTCTTCATATTGGGGTTAACATTATAACGCATAAGAAATCTTTTAACTCTGATATGCTTGCAAATGTTTCTTGATTCCCAAGACAGTATGAGAGTCATGCAGTTGTGCCTCAACTTCAGAGAGTAAGGGCATAAAGTTATCCCATTAATAATACACCTTTATTCCCTGCTTGGAGAGTTTTTCAAGTTCTCGTCTGCCTGCATCGCCAATTCGATTACCACCCATATAGAGGGTGGTGAGACCGGTCAGCTTGGAGATAGCCTCCGCCCCGGCATCGCTAATCTGATTCATGCTCACATTGAGGGCTGTGAGACCGGTCATCTTGGAGAGGGCCTTTGCACCGGCAGCGCCAATTTGATTATTGCCCACATAGAGGGTTTTAAGGCCGGTCATCTTGCAGAGAGCCTCTGCACCTGCATCGCCAATCCGCTTAAAGCTCCCATCGAGGGTTGTGAGGCCG
>JACVCA010000081.1 GCA_016742295.1 Alphaproteobacteria bacterium
GGTATAGGTTGCAGATTGAAAAGGATTCGCAGGGTTTTTAAAATTACTACCTCTTAGGTCTTCACGTTCTTTTCCTTTGGCATGACGCATTAAACTAGTTGATTCATCATCACTACTTATTGCTACTTGTAAGTTAAGAGTGCATGAAAATAAAAGGCATATAAAGAATTGATAAGATTTCATTCAATTTTTTCTCGCTTATTTCTATTGCTTAACAATAATGTCTTAAATTATTTTGAGAATTTTTAGAACTTAAAATTTTTTATAACTATAAATTTTAATTAAATTTTTTATAAAATCAATACTGTAAAGAATACTGTATTGATAATGCCCCTGTTTATCAATTTTAAGGAGCTTTGAGATGTTTTCTAAATGTGTATATTCTAACCAGCCTCTGTTTAATTGTGAAGATAATGTGCTCATAGATGGCCTATTCTTTGGGTGATTATAAAAAGGGTTGGTAATGGCTACATGTTGTGTAAGGTTTGCGAAAATAACGAATATAATTTACAGATTCTTTTATTCAAATACCCTTTAGAGTTTATGTGAAAAAAGGTTAATGTTAATGGCTTCATATGTATCAAGCCCGAAGAACATCGGACTCTTAATTACCAAACTCGTCCAGCCGATCTTTAAAAAGCGTGGGTTTGCAGCTATGAATATTACGACAGATTGGCCTTATATCATTGGAGAAAAGTGGGCAGAAACAACAATTCCGGAAAAGTTGGTATTTAAACCAAACCAGCGACAAAACGGCACTTTGTATCTACGAGTTCAGGGCAGCGCTGCAGTTTTACTGCAGCATATTGAACCGGAGATTATTGAAAGGGTCAATGCTTATTTTGGTTATAAAGCTGTGGCCTCTTTAAAGATGATGCAAGGATTTCATCAAATCTCTGCCAATCAACCGAAAAAAAACACGCCTTTAATGCCCGAGAAAAGAGAGTATATTGAAACCCTGTTGAAAGAAACTGATGAGGGACCTTTAAAGGAGGCCCTCATGCAGCTTGGGATGGCAATTCATAAAGTGAGCGATTAGACTTTGCTTTAAAAAATTATGAATCGCTTAAGCGTTTTGGTAGGGCAATAATACCATCAACTTCGTCGCTGTCGTCTTCAAGTTCGACTGTGTCTTCTATAAACCCATCATCTTCAAGGGTAATTTCTTCAATTTCTTCCAGCCCTTCTACATTTAAAAGTTCTGCGTCTTCAAGGTTTTCTGGTATAATTTCCGGTGCTTGAATTTTTGGGGCTTCTTTAGCTTTTGTTCCTTTTGAACGACGGGGCTTTTTGCCGGCTTCAGGATTAAACTCCGCGCTACATTTAGGACAAACAATTGGACTACGTTTCATATCGTAGAACATTGCTTTACAAGGTTGACAAATTCTCTTCTCGCCCCACTCTGGTTTTGCCATGGTTACCTCTCCTTAAAATAACTTCCTTTGAGCCTATCATTGACAAAAAAAAGTTAAATTATCATTAAATTGCTGTGGCGATGATCATTACCCGATTCTATTTAAAAAGCCAATACTTTTCAATGTTTCAACCATATGTTCGGGAAGTGGAGCATTAAATGACTTTATTTCACCATTAACGCTAGGGAATTCAATCTTATAGGCATGTAGATGCATTTTTGTGCGATTATGAAAAGGGTGGGCTTTGGCACCTCCATATTTACCGTCACCTAAGATGGGCGTGTTTAATATCCCGCAATGCACACGTAATTGGTGTGTACGACCTGTCTGAGGTTTTAACTCCAACAAAGTGAGACCTGAATTATGGTCGTGTTGTAGAACACGATATACTGTCGTTGCTTCAAGACCATTTTCTAGCGCAACAGCCATTTTTTCACCATTTTGTCCTGACAGCTTTGCAATAGGCACCTTGATTTGACCTGAAAGCTTTTCAGGTTTGCCAACAACTAAGGCCCAGTAAGTTTTGTGAACTTTTCGTTCATAAAATGCCTTGGTTAAAAAGCGTGAAGCCGCAAGTGTCTTTGCCAAGAGCAAGAGGCCTGAAGTATTCTTATCAATTCGATGTACGAGACGTGGCATCTGGCCGTCTTTCTCGCTAAAAGCTTCTAAAAGTCTATCGATATGAAGGAATGTTTTAGTTCCCCCCTGTACGGCTAATCCGTAAGGCTTGTTAATAACGATTATATCCTCATCTTGATATAAAACCGTATTACGGATCAGAGCCTGCTCTTTCCCTGTTAAGGGCATATCTCTAGGGTTTTGGGGAGCAGGCGTTGCCTCAAGCTCTTTGATCAAGGGAGGAATACGGATAACCTGACCGGGCTGCAGTCTCAAACCTGCTTTAACGCGTTTACCATCAACACGCAGCTGTCCCAAACGTAGCCATTTTTCAATCTGCCCTTGCTTAAGCTTTGGAAATTGACGTTTTAAATAGCGATCTAGTCGGCACTCGCCTTCATTCTCTGCAATAATTAAGTTTTGAACATGAGTCATAACCTCAGAGTTAGAGGGTATTGTCTTCCAAATCAAGAGTGATTGTGAGCTTTAGTTTCTCAGAAAAATAATCTTTTGACGATTTTCTAAAATATTGCTGACCTTTGGCAAGGATTTTAAAATTTTGCAAGGAGAGGTCTTGAGCCTTTAGCTCACTATTTGAAAAAGAATATAGGCTTGCACCGGTTAATAACGTGGCCAGTATACTACTCCGAACTATCACCCCTGTCCTTGAGCTAGGTGCTTGCTTCACCACAGTATTTGAAGTAATGAGAGACCGTTGAGATTTTTGCTCGTCCTCTGTCTCTTCTTTCTGAATAAAGCCTACTTGAACTTCTTGGTCTGTCTTGGATGCTTTTTGATCGTTAACTTTTGAGCGCTTGGAAGGAGGGAGAAAAAGACCAAGTTCTTTACCAATCAGCTCCTTGGCTCTTAAAGCTACATTAATTTTACCCATCTCCATCGCGAGAATGAAAATTTTCTCCATATCATCAAGGATTGGTTTGCGAGAGGGATACTCTTGATAATCATCTTGTTGAGAATAGGGGCTATTTGTTCGATTGCTGTTGTGAAGGTTTTTCATTTTTTTATCTCCTTTAGTAAATATGAACCTTATTCGATTTTGACGGCCATTAAGATATAAAGCTTAGAAAAGCGACAAGATGGGCAATTAAGATAAAATAATAAGGGAGAAGATTAAGGCTGGTGTGGGGTGACTTTCGTTATTAAAACCTTGTTATTCTTATTAGATGGTACTTCAGCCTCCCCACAGCCATGATCAAAGCTCTTTTTGAAGAGCTGTTCAAGATATTTTTTTAATTTAGAGTTATTATTTTATTCTTTTATAAATTAGATACATTTATAACATTAAAGGTTCACAGCATTTAAAAAAATATTGAGCAGGCTGCCCAGAACTCAAGCATTAGTTTTTAAGAGCTCTTTAAGCTACTGACGTCATTATCCATCTGAAGGCTGTACCCAGCCTGCGCACCGGAAATAGCGGTCAAGATGAATAAATGGAAGACCCAAGTATTAGGCAGAGGTAAGAGCGAGAGCTGTTTTTTTTGCCTCGCTACTATCTAAGATAAAAGCCCATTTAATCATGAGGTTACTCCCTTCCTTAGAGCAACATTTTGTCCAAAACGACTTTTAATGCTAGCAGGTCTTGCCAGGCGATACGTTTTTGACCAGGTGAGCGCAGCAAATAAGCCGGATGATAAATTGCATAAGCTTTTATAGGGGCTGCCATCCGTGAGGTTTGATAGTCTAGCCACTTACCCCGCAAACGCATAATCCCGTCTTGACGGTTTAAAAGCGTTTTGGCAGACGTGCCTCCTACTAGCACAATGACCTTTGGGTTAACAAGCTCAATATGGCGTTCGACAAAAGGTAGGCATGCAGAAGTTTCGGCAAGAGTGGGTTGTCGGTTGCCTGGCGGACGCCAAGGCAGAATGTTGGTGATATAGAATTTTGTGCGGTCATAACCGATAGTTGCAAACATCCGATCTAAAAGTTGGCCACTTAATCCTACAAAAGGACGGCCTAACCGATCCTCATCGGCACCCGGTGCTTCTCCAATCAGCATAACATCTGCATTGGGATTGCCCTCTCCAAATACTAGATTTGTTGCTGTGTTTTTAAGAGGGCAACCGTTAAATGCTTGAAGAGCGTTACGCAATTCTTCAAGAGTTTGACAAGCTTCTACTGTGGTTTGAGCAGCTTGAGCCACTGCTTGCGGATTTAGTAAACTCTGTGGGGAGAGGGGGGGGATGGATTTCATTGGGGCCTCCCGGTGTAAGGGGTTATGCTTGATATTAGAGAGAGCGAACTTGCAAACAGGAGTTTTAGTTAAATCTACCGCCTTTTCAGAAACCAAAGCATCAGTTCCTATATCGAGGTGCCATTGCCAAATTGCTTTTAAATGCTGTGAATTATACATGAGTTATTTTCAGATCGCGCTCCATCTCAAGCTTGGACATATAACGATTGAGTTCAATGATAATTTTTTCAGTTGTTGCGTCAGGTAAAGTATTGTCACAGGGAATTTGAATATCCGCTTCTGCGTAAAGTGGATGGTAGGTTTCAATTAACTCCTCTAAAGTACTCCGGGCACTGCCTTCAGCAAATTGTGGACGATGATCCCGTCTTTCAATTCGAGGTAAGATTGTTTCTAGATCTGCCTTAAGCCAGATCGAGATGGCGTGTTGCTTGATAAGTTGACGCGTTTCAAAAACTGCAAATGCACTTCCTCCGGTAGCCAATACACAAGGTGATTCATTTAATAGCCTTTTGATGACACGCCTTTCAACTTCATGGAAGGCGCTTTCCCCGTAAAGGCTAAAGATATCGGCAACTGAGCAAGCTGAAGCAACCTCGACCTCATGGTCAGAATCCGTGAACTTGAGATCTAACCGTCTTGCGAGTTTACGACCAATACTGGTCTTTCCTACACCCATCATTCCAATTAAAACTAAGGTTTTTGGGATTTTGATATTAAAAATGTTAGTCATTCTTTGTACCGATTCAAAATCTATCCTTTTCGATTGTCATACTTATATCCATGTTATAATGTACTATCTCATAGCTAGGATGCAAGAGGAGCCTATAGAAAAATGAGTATGATTATGAAAATTCTTTGGGCAATTTTATGTCTAAGCCTTATTGTGGGGGCTGTGGCGCTTGCAACTTGGGGCATTCCTGCACCCACTGCAGAGGTCACAAAACAAATTCCCACGAATCGCTTTCTTAAGAAAGAATAAAGTTGAAGCTTTTTAAATATTGAGTTGCTTACAAAAACATGAAGACTGGCTTTAAAACAGCAAACATTCATATCGAAACATTTATCGAAATGCTGATTGCAGAACGTAATGTAAGTTTAAATACTTCAAAAGCTTATCAGAAAGATTTAAGAAGTTTTTTTGATTTTATGGGGGTAAAGCCTCTTGAGACCATCCAACAGTCTGATATTCTCTGCTATCTTAGTTTTACCTCACGAGGTGAAAAGAAGCTTGCTGCTTCAAGTCGTGCTAGATTTCTGTCTGCCTTGAGACAGTTTTTCCATTTTCTCTTAAGTGAAGGTGAAATTGATCATGATCCAACGCATCAAATTGATACCCCTAAACTTGGGCAAAGCTTACCTAAATTCTTAAGCGAGAAGGAAGTGATGCTGTTATTGGACACAGCGCAGGAAAATGCCAGCCCCGATGGTGTGCGGATGTGGACCCTGCTTGAGCTTTTGTATGCTACAGGATTGAGAGTGAGTGAACTCGTTTCTTTACCGCTTTCAGCTTCTCCCATAAAAGATCACCAAATTTTTCGCACCACACTACTGGTCAATGGCAAGGGAAATAAGGAACGTGTGATTCCAATAGGTAAAATGGCGCTTGAGGCTTTAAAAGTTTATCATGGTATTCGTCCTTACTTTGAAAACAAGTCTAAGCCTTCTCTTTATTTATTTCCTTCACGTGGTAAGTACGGACACATAACACGCCATCGCTTTGCTCAGCTTTTGAAATCCCTGGCCCAAAAAGTGGGCATAGACCCTACACGTATTTCACCTCATGTGTTACGTCATACCTTTGCTACTCATCTTCTTGCAGGGGGAGCAGAGCTCATCAACGTCCAGAAAATGTTAGGCCATGCTGATATTTCAACGACTCAGATCTATACTCATATTTTAGCGGACCGCCGGACTCAGCTTGTAATGTCTTGCCATCCGTTATCAGAAGTGGCACAAAACTCTGAGTCATGAATCCATGATGACAGATGCGATATTATTTTGTGAGGTATAGATTTTAATGATGGTAACCCTCCTTTTAT
>JACVCA010000082.1 GCA_016742295.1 Alphaproteobacteria bacterium
AAGAGTCCGGATATGCTCTCTCGAACTCATTTGGTTTTGGAGGGACAAACGCCTCTTTGATTTTTGCTACCTACCCATGAAGCAATGGAAAGTAGGTCTTAGCTTTCTGGGCGTGCTTTCAATTTTAGCTTCATTGATGATAGTTTTTCTCAGTATAAATAATTTTTATTCGCCTGGCTCTTTAAAAACCCCTACTACCGTGATTATTCCTGTTGGCCAATCTCTTGAGGGGGTTAGTAAAACGCTTGCCAAAGCTAATATTATTTCTCAGCCTTGGTTATTCACCTTGCAGGTACGTTTGCGAGGAGAAGGAACTACCCTAAAAGCAGGAGAATACCTTTTTTCTGCCCATGTGAGCCCTCAAGAAATTCTTGCTAAAATGTTGAAAGGTGATTGTGTGGTTCACCAATTTACTGTTCCCGAAGGTCTGACAACACGTGAAATCCTTCAGATGCTTAATCTTAAAAATGATTTAAAGAATGAAATTAAAACAGATTTGCAAGATGGACAACTTTTGCCAGAAACCTATCATTATACTCTAAAAGCTGATCGGAATCTGATCGTTGAACGAATGCAAGAAGCAATGAGAAAAACATTGCAGATGCTATGGGCCCGGCGTAGACCAGGATTACCTTTCAAATCCCCCCAAGAGGCTCTCATTTTAGCGTCAATTGTTGAAAAAGAGACTGGGCTTGCTCATGAGAGGCCGCGTATTGCTGGTGTTTTTATGAATCGTCTACGCAAGGGGATGCCTTTACAATCTGATCCTACAGTTGCTTATGGGTGTTTTCATCTCGCCCATAAACCTCATAAAACGCTCTCGCATGTAGAGTTAAGGCAACCTACACCTTATAATACTTACATTAATATAGGTTTGCCTCCGACTCCCATTTGTAATCCGGGGAAGGAAGCGATTCAGGCTGTTCTTCATCCGCTTGAAACTCAGGAACTTTATTTTGTAGCTGATGGTACAGGGGGGCATGTTTTTTCTATAACTTATAAAGAGCATCAAAAGCATCACCAAAACTGGCGTAAGCTTGCAAAGCAACGCAAACAATCATAAAAGTAAGTTAAAAAAGGGTTCTATTATAGTAAATGTCTGTAAAATCAATAAGCTCTAATGATCTCAGATAAGTCTTTTCTCGCTTGCCTCTCATATATTCCCTGTATGTTATAATTGTCTCTGTCATCTTAGGATAAGAAAGTACATTCCGTTAGGTAGATACTGCCCAATTTTATCAGAAGCTTTGCGAACTGGTGGAAGGTCAAGATTTTATATTTTTGATATTAAGCCTCTTTATCATCCCTATGCTTTTACACTCCAGCATTGGCGTAAGCGCTTTTAAAAAAAATGGGGAAAGATTGTGTTTTTTTATGATAAAAAAGTTCATCGAATTATGAAGCTGCATTTCGTAATCTGGAAATGACAATTTTTCGAATTTGAATGGAAAAAGACTATGAAAATGCCCAGTTTAGTCGACAATATCTTTACCAATAATACCCCACTTTTTCTTTTAGATTTTTGAAGAGTTTTTCTTTATTTTCATTTCTTTATACCATTGATCAATCTGCTTAATTGAAGATTGTAATTCAGAAAGATCCATCGTTGTCTCTTTACCAATTTTATAATAATTTCTTTTTATCCATTCATCCGCACAAGCTCTCCCAGCGTCTCGTAATTTAATGAGGAAATCCCAGTCTGTATTATATTTACTGCTAAGATCTTGATTGGCCATAAAGAGTTCATTCGAAATCTTATGAAGCTTCAAGCGCGTATAGGGATTTTCGATAGAGACATTGGTTAATTCAAATAATTTAAGCATGTGTACAATGCTTCTTATTTCTCGAATAAAAGTTGAATTAAATGTAATTTCATTTAATCGATCTAAAATATCTGCTGCGGTCTTGGGTAGGGCAGGGCGATCAGTTGGATTAATAGGGATGATGATAATATCATCAGCCATGCATTTATAGATAAGGGGCTCTAACATGGGGTTGCCCATAAACCCTCCGTCCCAATAATAATGTCCTTTACAATTTACGGCGTGATGAAGCGCAGGTAAACATGCAGAAGCTAATAGTGCGTCTTCACTTAATTCATTATTATCAAAAATTTTAACTTCATTCGTTTGCACATTGGTTGCACATACATAAACTTTGATATCCTTAGATTTTCTAAGGATTTTCAAATCAATTGTTTTGTTAATTATATCTCTTAATGGCTGCTTGTTTAGAGGATTGGTTTGATATGGAGATAATATTTGCGACAATATATTGGATAAAATTGCTAAAGGAGACTTATCAAGATTGGAGGAGCCAATTATATTTTTTAGCTTTTTAAAAGGATTAGAGTCTGCTGAGTGATCTGAGAGAGTTTTCCAAAAACTAGTCATCGCTTCACGGCCACCTTCATTACCGCCTTTAATAATCCCGCATCCCAGGGCTGCAGCATTCATAGCACCTGCACTTGTTCCTGTTATACCTTCAATGCGAATATTTTCCTCTTCAAGAAGCCGGTCAATCACCCCCCAGCTAAAAGCACCATGTGAGCCTCCTCCTTGAAGAGCTAGGTTGACAGTTTTAATTTCTTTATTTTTTTGGGGCATGTTTCTAGCTCATAAATTAAAATTCAGAAAAATTAAATAAACGATAGTTTTTGTTTATTGCTTCACTTTGAGGGTTATCAATCGTCACTTTCTCCGCTCCAGCTTTTTAGATCCATTGTGGTTTCTAGTCCGATTTTTTTAATGTTCTCTTCTAGCCATTCTGTGGCCGTTTCTCTTCCAGCTTCCCTAAGAGCCGTAATAAAACCTAAGTCAGAATTGGTCTTGCTATTCAAATCTAAATTAGAGAGATAGGGTTCATTAAAGATCATATGAAGCTTCAAGGCTGTATAGCGATTTTCTTGAACTTGTTTGCTCTTTGATAGGTTGATAATTCTTCTAATTGTTTTAAGGCTTGAGATAAGAGGGGAATTAAATGTAATTTCTTCTAGCCGATCCATAATTCCATACGTAGTCGTTGGAACAATTGGACGCTTTAGAGGATTAAGAGGTAAGATAAAGATATCTGCTGCTTCACAATCATCAATCAGGGGTTCTAACAGGGGATTGCCGGTAAAGCCTCCATCCCAATAGTAATACCCTCTGCAGTTTACGGCTTGATAAAGCATAGGAGAACATTCTGAAGCCAAAAGGGCCTCTATTGAAATTTCAGGATTAGTAAAAATTTGCAAATGATTTGTCTGCGTATTAGTAGCATTGATGTAAAGTTTAATTTTTTTACTTTTTTGTAAAAGTTCAAAGTCGATTGTATTATTTAAAGCTTCAATGATAGGGCGCTTATTTTCAGGATTAGTCTGATAAGGGGATAGAACTTGGGAAATTATATTTGAATAAAGCTTTAATGGCGCCCAGTCAGCCTTTACTCCCCCTACCATTCCACTCCACTTTTTATAGAGATCTGCTTCGTCTAATACCTTTGAGAGAGTGTGCCAGAAATTAGTGAGGGCTTGCCGTCCCCCTTCATTTCCGTTTTTAAGGAGGCCACAAACCATTGCTGCTGCACTCATAGCACTCATACCTGTTGCAGAGATTCCTTCAATACTAATATTTTCTTCAAGCAAACGGTCTAAAATTCCCCATTGGAACGCTGCATGAGTTCCGCCTCCTTGGAGGGCTATGTTAATTCTTTTTGCGGTATTTTTATCAGTCTGTTTTTTCTTGCGCTTATGATCTTGCAGCATTCTGTTTAAATCCTTGAAATTTATCTTGTGGGGTTGTCCTTTTTAATCTTACGAAATTTTAATTAAAATTTTCTTAATGCAGGACAAAGATTTTAGTTTTGGGAGAAAGGGGGATTCTTTTTTTCTGATATAGGAAGATAAAATAGGCGGCGTTCAAAAGGAAATTATAGATTTGAGGAAGTTGTAAGCTGGTGCAAATTTATTTTTAAATTATCAAGGTCCTTTTGAAGTTCCCTAAGTTTAGCAACAACCTCTATATGAGCTTGCTTTTCAAGATTACTCTTTTTTTCAAGTCGTATTTCCTTTCTATGCTCTTGCATCACTGCAACCACGATACCAAGGATGAGATTAAGAAATATTAATGTCGATAGAAAAATAAATACAATGAAATAAATCCAAGCATAAGGATATTGATCCCATATTGGCCACGTGATGTTCTCTGCCCAGCCTTCCAGGGTCATAATTTGGAAGAGGGTAGTATAGGAAGAACCAAGGGTGTCAAATAATTTTGGAAAATCTTTACTAAATAAATGAACCCCAATAACTGCAAATATATGAAAAACAATAAAAAGTAAGCCAAGTACCCCTAAAATACTTGACATGCTTCTTAAAAGGGTCTCAATGATCATTCTAAGCTGAGGAATAAACCTAAAAATCAGCATTACCCGTATAATGCGAAAAGAGCGAACAATGTTATAAGAATGATAAGCAGGAAAAATTGCTATAAAAATAATAAGGGCTTCAAAGATATTCCAAGGGCTGCGAAAATAAGCTTGTCTAAATGCAAAAATTTTCAGACTAATTTCCATTATGAATATAATAGTACAGCAATGATCAATAAATATAAGAAGTTCAGGCATATAAGCCTTTAACGAAGGAATTGCTTCTATGCCTAAGACAATTGCATTTAGCAAAACTATGCTTAAAAAAAACTTGTCAAAAAAATTTGTGCTTAGACTCTTCTTTAATTGGTTTTGTGCTCCGGATATGAAGTTTAATATTTGATTGGACATGGGTGCTTTTTAATCCAGTTTATATATTCTTTGTTTTTTTTAGGTTTTCTATAAAATAATTTAAATATGTTATGTCTTTTTTAATTGCAATGAGGGCTCTATCAACCTCTTTTTTGTTCTTATTATGGGTTCGTGTTTGAAAAGTATTAATATACTTTTCTCGTTGTTCATCAATTGCGTCAACTAAAAGGCTTACAAATAGATTTAAGATTCCCATTCCCACAACAATAATAAGCAACATGAAATAAATCCATGCAAAAGGGAATTTTTCTATTACAGGTTCTGCAATAGCTTCAATCCAATCATCAAATGTAAGGATTTGAAACTCACTAAACATGGCTCGGCCAAGATTACCAAAATATTTAGGAAAGTCGTTACCAAACATATTAGTCCCTATGACACCAAAAATAAACATAACCAGTAAGATTATGCAAAGGATACCTAAAACCCCAGATAAAGAAGAAAATAACGCTTCTATTAAAATCCGAAGATTAGGAAAAAATTCAACCAACATAAATAAACGCATAATTCGAAATGCGCGACTTACAGAATATACTGACTCAAATGGGAGGAGAGAAATGCCAATAACGAGTATATCAAAAATACCCCAATAGCTGGAGAAATAGAGGCGTCCAAAAGCAAAGATCTTAAGGCTAATTTCAATTACGAAGAAGCTTAAGCAAATATGGTCAATAATATAAAGAAGCAGCCCGAAACGCTCTTGTAGAGAAGAGATGGTTTCAAGACCTAAAATGATGCTGTTTAATACAATAATCCCTATTATAAAATATTCCATAAAGGGGTTGGTAAAAAGTTTCTGCAATTGCAAACGTAGAGGCATTAGAGAAGAGTTATACGTAGTCAATTTTTTCATAGTTTAACTGCAATCAACCTTTAATGTGATACTGAAACATTGCCGTGATTTTATTAACAACCATTTATGAGACTAAGGTGGTGGAGCCAAGCGGGATCGAACCGCTGACCTCTACAATGCCATTGTAGCGCTCTCCCAGCTGAGCTATGGCCCCGGGTATATAAAGATACAGCTGAATTTAAAGGGCAATTCCTTTTGAAGCAAGAAAAATATGAAGAAGTTGCTTCATAAGACCTCCAAAACTTAAGATTAAAGCTTTTCAAACTTTTCATAGCATACTAAAATTAATTAAAATAATAGATTTATTTTCAATTCGAAAAGATCAAAGGGCAAAGTTTATTTATGCGCTGCACAGCTTATTGCACAGCAGAATCTTACAGTCTGAATGAGATTGCAAGGTCACTGCGAACCAAATTTAAGATTTCTTCCTATGATGATGCTGTACATTTTTCTTATGAAGGAGGAGAAATTTTCTGCTTTTCCTACGGTTGCGTTGTTTTCTGGAAGCTTGAAGAGGATCAAGAAAAAGCAATTTTTGAGCTGATTTCATCTTTTGAAAAAGGCCCACTCAAGCAGACTGAGTTTGATGAATTTGCATTCAGTTATGGC
>JACVCA010000083.1 GCA_016742295.1 Alphaproteobacteria bacterium
GGACAAACACCTTTGTATTCTAAGGTTATCTGTGATGAAAGAGTACTTACCCAATTGGATAGCCCCTCAATTAAATCTAAATTGATTAATTCAACAAAGTCAGAATAGGAAAATTGCGTTCTTTCAAATTCGGGACGTGTCGCGGACAAATAGTAACGCAATGCATCACTCGAAGTATTTTGAATTATATCTTTTGCCAATACTATATGAGAGCGGCTTTTTGAAAACTTGAGATTATCAAACAAATAAAATTCATTATAAATAATTTCGGTAGGTAATTTGATAGCATGGTCATAAGCTAAAAATAGGGCTGGCATTATTATTGTATAGAAATATGCATTATCAAAGCCAAAGAAGAGAGTAATTTTGGCTTTTGGTTCATCCAAAAAATTTTTTATCCCATTGCTTTCATTAGGAATATTATGAAGTGCGAACAAATATGCAGGGACCATTTCACACCATGAACAAAGCTTCTGATTTTCAAAGCCCTCAAATGGTGCTGCCATTCCCCATTGAGAAGTATGAGTTATTGCAAGATCTGGCAGCCCTCTATCCAAAATATCTCTAACAAGTCTGCGAATACGAAAGGGAAGCTTAATGCTTTCTAGATATGTCTTTAATTTATTAGAATAAATTTGGAGTGGTAAATAAATCTGTTTTGTTTCTTTCAATATAGGTTTTGTTTTGCAGTATTTACAAAACGAGTTTATTAACTCTATGCAATCATTGGGTAAACCGCAAGTTTCGCACGACCCACCCCCACAAGGAGAACTGCAATGTGGACATATTCCACTCATATGTGCCTCAAACAACCAAAGACAACATTTCTCACAATATGGTTGCTTACAGATTTTAATTTTCAGGGCTGAAGAGCTAAATAATTTAGTGAAAAAGTCAGTGACATCTTTAGTATATTCTCTGTTATATAAAGGTTGGTAGAAGAAATCAGGCGCAGAGTTGTATTGTTTTAGCACAGATTGGATGCTTTCTGAGAATTGATTAGCTATCACTTTTGGAGAAATCTGCATTTGCCTTGCTTTGAGTTCCACGTAACTTTGATGCTCGTCACTTCCTGTAATATATAAAGCATTTTCTCCTTTTTGAAGCAGGTGACGTTTCAATATGTCAGCAGAAAGATAAGGTCCAGCTATATGACCCAGATGTAAATCACCATTTGGAGTTGGTGGAGGGGAGAAAATTAATCTTTTTACGGGCAGATTTTTGAAAGAATCATCCCGTTTAGATATAACTGCACCTTCAGAAAAAGCCCACCATAATGAGAAAAAAACTAGTTGTTCTTCTGTCTGTGTGTTTTTTAGAGTATGCAGGTCACCTGGGTCTAGACGTACAATATCTCCGACTCTAACTTCAAGCTCTTCGTTTTCCCCTATAAGAGCCCCTTGTCCGCTAATAATAAGAAAGTTTTCGTGATCATGATGAGCATGCCTTCTTGTTTCTTCCCTGGGGTTTAATATTCCTACCATTGAGCCGAAGTATACGCTTTCTTTAGGAATATCAATTAATTTCCCACGAACCCCATAGACCATATCTGATGAATGAATATCGAATTTATCAAGCTGCATTAAACCCCCTTTCTTTTTCTGTAAAAGGTGAACTATCATGGACTATAGCTTCCAAGATTGACTCTGCCCTGGTAGACATAATTGCTAGGGTAGAATCGCTGGGTCCGTGGCTATGCTCGCAGTAGCCTTGCAAATAAACGCTTGCTTGCATTGAAGTACTTGTTTGAATTTGATAATTTCTTGATACAAGATACTCTCCATCATTATTTTTTATTAAATGTTCATTAAGCCCACTTAATATTTTTTTATAATTATCCTGAGTGTAGCCGGTGGCGAGTATAACTGCATCGCCTCTTATAGAAGTTGTCGTCTCATTATAAAGGTCTTTGGCCTCAATCTGAACATACGAGTCAGTTGATATTATGCTTTCTAAGTTTAACCCAGGACAAATGTTCAACCTCTCCTTCTGTTGCAAAGAGTCATAATATTGCACTTTAAACAATTCATTAAGCAGATCTATATCTATAACAGAATAATTTGATGCTTTTAGATCATGTAATGCTTTAGCTTTAGATAAACCACTTAGATGGTAAAAATCATCTACCGATGAGTGGTGATATTTTTGGTTTACAAAAGGACTATTATCGATAGCATTTAAGGAAAAGTTTCGAAAACACAACGAGACTTTGGCATTAGGATATTGGTTCAGTAAATAGTAAGTAGCTTCCCCAGCACTTTGTCCTGAGCCTACCACAATAAAATGGTACTTCTCCCCTAGGTTTGTAAAATGCTTAGGTACTTTTTCTAATAACGAGGCTGTATGAATTAATCTGTTATCATCTTGGGAAACTTTAACACAAGCTGGAATATACGGTTCTCCGCCAAGAGATATAACAATATTTTCTGCAATGTAACTACCAATACTTTCATCTCTTTCATCTTCATACACAATCTCCAATTTCTTTATGGTTTTACTTTTTTTATCCCATATTGGAGTAATCAATTTTACTTTACATCCAAACCTTGTAATATGGGTCAATTTCTCGCATACCCAGGAAAGATAATCATGATACTCAATTCGAGTTGGATAGAAGGTTCTTAAGTTTATAAATTGATCTAATCGATTTTTGCTTTTTAAATAATTCAGAAAAGTAAAGGGACTCTGTGGATTTCTTACTGTCGCTAAATCCCTAAAAAAAGGTACTTGTAGTTGCATACCAGGTATTAACATACCAGAATGCCATTCGAATTTATGCTTACTATCTAAAAACAGACAGCTCATAGTACTATTAAGATTTGATTTTTTTTCTTCGATGGCGGCTGCCAGCGCTAAATTCGAAGGTCCGAGACCGATGCCTATTATGTTCAGTAATTGATTATTCATTTAAATTCCTCCTACTTTTTTGAGGACGTTACGCACATAGTCTGTCCTGACCTTGATCTAATCCCAATGAGGGTAGAACGCTTTTAAGGACGCTTACTAATTCTCGAATTTGTTCCTCTGTATGGTTTGCAGCTATACATATTCGCAATTGAGCCTTATTTCGGGGAACAATTGGGAAAAAAACTACAGATACAAAAAAACCTTTAACTAAGATTTGTTTGCAAAATTCTATAGCTGTTTCTTCATTTCCTACCGTAACCATCCTGATTGGGCTAAATGGTAGTGTTAATTCCATTAAACGATCATACAGAGCAACATTTTGGCGTAATCTTGATTGAAGTAAAGGTATGGTTCCGTCTCTATGAAGTTTGATAGAAGACAAACATGCATTTGCAACAGAAAAATCTAATGCTGCTGAAAACGCATAAATCTGTCCATAGGTCCTAATAGTACTTTCTTGTATAGCGCTTGGCACAAGTATACCCCCTCCATTACATCCAAATCCCTTTGAAAGGCAAAAACTAATAAACAGATTCTCAGGCATTCCATAAGGTAGCTGGCTTAATACAGAGCCTTGGCCATGTTCTCCAAAAATGGAGGTTCCGTGTGCATCATCTAAATATACATAAAAATCCAGATCATTAGACATGTTTAAGATAGTTTGAATTGGGCACAGCCCTCCCATTGAATAAACTCCATCTGCAACATAGACAGCAACTTCTCCTTTCATTTTGGCCCTTATTACTTCTTCTCTAAGCGCATTTAAATCATTGTGAGGAATTACTGAAATTTGTGATTCAGTGGCTAATATTGGTTTTAGAAATTGCATGGATGAATGAGCAAATTTATCAAAAATCATCCTTACTTTTGGAGGTTTGTGTGGATTTAAGAGCATTCCGCTAGCGATTAAAGGAAGAACCGATATATTTGTAGTCGTAACTGAAGGAAATGTTATAGCTCTCCCCCCAAACAATACCGACAACTCTTCTTCAAGTCTTTGTAAAGGTTCGATTGAAAATCTTGATCGAGCGCAGCAGAAATTTACTCCCCACTTATTATCCAGCGATTTGCTAGATTTAATAATCTCGGGATGCAAATCTAATCCTAAATAGGAACAGTTGATAAATTCGACAACTTCAGCGTTATCTGACATTAATACTTTTTTCCCATTCCTTCCTCTTATAGTGACCTGCATCAGCTCGTTGTGCACAGCCTTTTTATAAAGTTTATTAGAATAATCATAAATAAAATTAGTATTTCTGTAACTCATGATACTTCTCCTGATTGATTTACGATCAAAGATAGGTATGAAGAATGAGAGGAGCACCGATAATTTTTTTGAGAGTTGAATAATTCTATTTTAAAATCAGCTCATTAAATAATTTCAGCAGCTTTATTGTTATTTCTTAAACTCATTCTGATCTTATCCATATTTGGCTTGACAGAGAGAATAAGCCTAAAGTTCATTCTTATAGCCGTTAATCTTTGTTAATGTTCTTATCCCTACAAATAGTTTTTAACAGTTGGCAATCGAAGGGGAGTTACTTCTATAATTTAGGCCCTCTTCTATTCCCTCTTTACAGGCTTTTGTTTCTTTTTTTTCAATCAACCTTTTTATAGCTTTGTGTTTTTAAAATGAATTCTTAAAAAAATTCCCTTATAAATAATAACTTTAAAGATAATACCAGCAAGATAATAATTTAAAATAAGCAAGTAAAGTGATATAATTTCATTAAAATTAATGAATTTTTTTAAACGATGAAACTTACACAACTTATTTATTTTCTAGAAACTGCTCGTCATGAACATGTTGGAAAAGCAGCAAAGCTTTTGGCAATTAGCCCTAGTGCAATTAGTCACAGTATTGCCGCTCTTGAAAGAGAGTTTGGGAAGGAGCTTTTTATTAAAAACGGTAAAAATATTCGCTTAACTAATTTTGGCAAAATTATGACGGAGAGAGCTGAATATATTCTTCAAACAGTTGAAAAAATTAAAGGAGAATTATTATCGGGCACTGTTGAATTGCAAGGTCACTATTCTCTAGCTGCCTCTCACATGCTATCTGAACATTTTCTTATTTCATCGTGGATGAGTATCCAAAAAATTTACCCTCATCTCACAAGTGAAATTTACAGTCTCCGTTCTAGCGAGGTGGTTCAGCAAGTAAGTAGAGGTGAGCTGGATTTTGGGCTGTGTTTTAGTCCGCAGAGTAATCCAAGTTTTGAAGAAGAGGTTTTGTATGAAGGACAATTGGTGCTTGTTGTCCGAGCAAACCACCCAATTTTAGAAGTTGAACCTTCTAAGCAATCTCAAAGCCTCTCTCAATCTTATCCTGCAATTCTTCCTAAATCTTTCCAAGGTATAAGCAATTGCGAGTCTCATCCAGTTTTTAAGAAGTTTCACATGCAGCCACAAGAAACCTTATTTTTTGATGACTATGTGGTTGCTTTGCAGGCTATTGCTCAATCAGATGCATGGGGCTTAATTCCAGACATTCTTTTAAAAGTAACCTCAACTCCTTTTGCATCAATCATACCTGACGGGTGGAACGCCCCTCTAAAGGTTTCTGCTATTTGGCCAAAAAAACGTTTGATAACAAATGTCCTTCACCAACTCGTACTTAATATTAAGCATGCCATTGTTTCTCTAGTTGAAAAAGGATTAAATTGACAATTGAAGATATAAGATTGAGCATTTTCTAAATTATGTAGGAGCTTTAATGATCAACCTCAAATCCTCTTATCACCATCATTTATTTTAAGCTTAAGTAGCTTAAATAAAATCTACATTTCATATCAACAAATAGCATTATAACTGGAGAAGAAAAACAAAAGCCTTAAAAAAGGGTAGCAAGTTGGGGATAGATTGAGCATTGTAAATACGTATGTTTTACATATACTTTAATCTCAAATCCTCTCTTTCAATGCAAGTGAGAGCGCCATTCTAAGGTCACTACACATATTACCCTTGTTGAAATAGAAAGAGCGTTTTAAAGTGAGGCTATGATTAAAATTTTTTCTTCTAAAGAAAATAGAAATGCTACTTCATCATCTCCGAATTAAACTTTCACGTTTGAATTGGCCAATCTTTCTGCTTATCCACTTGATTGCAGCAATAGGTTTCATGACGCTGTACTCTGCAGGAGGAGGAGAGTTATATCCTTGGGCTAGCCGTCAACTTATTCGTTTTGGAGTAGGCATCATCATCCTCATGGTTGTAGCATTAAGCGACATGCGTGTTTGGTATCATTATGCCTACACCATTTATGCTTTCTCCTTTGCTTTGCTCATTGGTGTAG
>JACVCA010000084.1 GCA_016742295.1 Alphaproteobacteria bacterium
TTTCAAACCTTTGTAAGACAGGCTGCTGAGCTTGCATTATCTGCAGAAGCCAATATTGAAAAAATGAATTTATTGAATTTTCCGCACACCAATCGTTCAGTTGCAGAAGAACTTAGTCACTTGGTTGCTACTATTGGTGAAAATCTGATGTTGCGTCGTGCTGAAATGTTATCAGTTGGTCAAGGCGTTATTGCAAGTTATATCCATAACGCAGTTGCTCCAAATTTGGGACGCCTTGGTGTCCTCGTAGCACTTGAGTCTGCTGGGGATAACAATAAATTACAAGAGCTTGGTAAGCAAATTGCCATGCATATTGCAGCCTCAAGTCCTCAATCTGCGACTATTGAAGATTTAGACCCTCATGTGATTGCTAAAGAGCGTGAATTTTTAATTGAACAAGCGCGTTCTTCAGGACGTGCCGATGATGTAATTGAAAAAATGATTGAGGGTCGTATGCGCAAATTTTACGAACAATCTGTTTTAATTGAGCAAACCTATATTATGGATGGAGAGAGACAAGTACGCCAAGTCGTTGAAGATAAAGCCAAAGAAATTGGTGCTGCGATTCAATTAAAAGGCTTTGTGCGCTTTGCTCTTGGGGAAGGTATTGAAAAGAAAGAGGGTGATTTTGCTGCTGAAGTTGCAGCAACGCTAGGTCAATAATTGGTTTTTGCCTTAGAAAAAGGTCTCTCTGATGGCACCCACTGATCTGCCTTATAAGCGCATTCTTTTAAAGCTTTCAGGTGAAGCTTTAATGGGTAGGTTCGACTATGGTTTTGATCCTGAAAATGTTAACCGCATTGCTTATGATATAAAAAAAGTCCTGGATGATGGCATCGAACTTTGCTTGGTCATAGGCGGCGGTAATATTTTTAGAGGTAATTTAGGAGCAGCCCAAGGGATCGATCGTCCCACTTCTGATGCAATGGGTATGTTAGCAACTGTTATGAACAGTCTGGCAGTTCAAAGTGCGCTTGAAAATATAGGCGTTGCAACTTGTGTGATGTCAAGCATTGAAATTCACGCTATTTGTGAGCCTTATAATAGGCGTAAGGCATTGCGACATTTAGAAAAAGGTCGTGTGGTTATTTTTGCAGCTGGTACAGGAAATCCTTATTTTACAACGGATACAGCGGGGGTTTTAAGGGCGTGCGAAATGAACTGTGATGTGTTAGCAAAAGGCACAAAAGTTAACGGTGTCTATTCTGCTGATCCTATAAAAAATCAAAATGCTAAACATCATCCTTATTTAAGTTATGAAAGGGTATTGCGTGATAACCTAAATGTTATGGATACAACGGCAGTGACCCTTGCCCTTGAAAATAAGATGCCTCTTATAATATTTTCTATCAAGGAGGCGGGAAATTTCGCAAAAGTACTTCGGAAAGAAGGTATATTTAGCTATATTCATTCTGAAAACTAAAGTTTTTTAGCTTTAACTAAAAACGATAAAAGGAAAGTTCATGCCTGAGACACTTATGACCGACATAAAAAGAAGAATGCAGGGGGCAATTGAGGCTTTATCAAAAGAGCTGGCTGGATTGCGAACCGGCAGAGCTTCGACAGCCCTTATTGAATCTGTAATGGTTGAGGCTTATGGCAGCCTTATGCCACTTCCCCAAGTGGGGACAGTGAGTGCCCCTGAGGCCCGATTGCTAGTTGTGCAGGTTTGGGATAAAGGGATGGTAAAGGCAGTTGAAAAAGCCATTCGGGAATCTGGTCTTGGTTTGAATCCCAGTGCTGATGGTCAGATTGTTCGTGTTCCAATGCCTGAGCTTAATGCTGAAAGGCGTGCGGAGCTTGTGAAAGTTGCGCGTAAGGCTGGAGAGGCTGCTAAAGTTGCAGTTCGCAATATAAGACGTGATGCAATGGAATATCTAAAAGATATGGAGAAGCAAGGCGAGATCTCGGAAGATGAACATCATCGCGAAGCAGAAAAAGTTCAAACGCTGACGGATGAGAATATTACAAAAATTGACCATGCATTAGACGTCAAAGAAAAGGATGTCATGCAAGTTTAATGAAAGCTGTTAAAGTGTTGGATCAAATTTCGGGAATTGATGGTGCGGCAGTTCCCAAACATATTGCTATTATTATGGATGGCAATGGGCGCTGGGCGAATGCACGTGGATTGTCACGTCTTGAAGGACACCGGCAAGGCATTGCAGCCTTGCGTCGGACTTTAGAGGCTGCTCGAACATTTAATATACGTTATTTGACAGTGTGGGCGTTTTCCACAGAAAATTGGCGCAGGCCCTTAACGGAAGTCAACGGTCTTCTGGCTTTATTTCGGCATTATATTAAAAAGGAACTTGTTGAACTGCATCAAAACGGCATTAATCTACAATTTATTGGCCGACGGACAGATCTTCCAGCTGATATACTGAGTATGATGAACCATGCGGAACAAGTGACGAAAGATAACTCCTCTTTCTATCTGATCATTGCATTCAATTATGGCGGAAGAGACGATATTGTCAGATCAGTAAAGAGGATTGCCCAACAGGTGCAAGAAGGCGTTTTATTGCCTGAAGACATTAATGAAGAACTTTTAAGTATTCAGCTTTCCACAGCTTCTGTTCCTGACCCTGACATGATGATTCGAACAGGGGGAGAGACACGTATAAGCAACTTTTTGTTATGGCAGTTATCTTATGCAGAATTAATTTTTACGGAAACATATTGGCCTGATTTCAATAAAGACGACTTAGCTTACGCCATTCAAGAATATCAAAAAAGGGATCGTCGTTACGGTGCACTTAACTCTTAAAAAAAATAATTTTCTTCTGCGTCTGATTTCAACCCTTGTTCTCTTTCCCTTGGGGGTGTTTATACTTTGTAAGAGCGGACATTATACAGATGTTCTTTTGGCTATTGTAACAGTTTTATCTTTACATGAATGGATCAGACTTTGCTTACATAGTAGCATGTATGCTTTGAAAAAATTAGTCTGGCTGACATCTGGGACTCTTTATATTTTTTATGCGTGTTATCTTTTTTGGACATTTAACGCAGACATGCAAATCTATTTTTCAGTATTAGTGTGTTTAACCGATATCGGGGGTTATATTGTTGGACGGTGGTTAAAAGGGCCTAAACTTGCTGTAAAAATCAGTCCTAACAAAACTTGGTCGGGAGCTTTGGGAGGAGTTATTTTAACTGCTGTAGTTTTACTAGGAATTAGGTATTTTTTTGGAGAAGCAGGACAGAAGCACAGTCCTAAAGAATTTATCTATACCTCCGGTATCGTTATTTTCTTAAGTAGTATGGCTCAAGCGGGCGATCTTCTTCAGTCCTGGTGTAAACGTCAATTCGGTGTCAAAGATAGTGGGAAATTAATCCCAGGCCATGGAGGTATATTAGATAGGCTAGATGGTTTTTTCGCGGTATCACTGGCAGCAGGCTTAATTTTATATATTCTTAAGCAACCTTTTTATAAATATATCTATATTTTAAACTCCTGACTTGCCAAAAGTGCAGAACATTTCTAAACTCGCTCAACAACCCCACGGCGTCCAGATAAAGCGTCGTTTATGAAAGGATTACCAATGTCATTTGAATGGCTTTACTTATATGCTCTGCCTTTTATGGCAATTCTCACCACAATTGTTTTTTTCCATGAATTAGGACACTACCTTGCTGCTCGTTACAATGATGTAAAAGTTGATGTATTTTCAATTGGGTTTGGTCCCGAGCTCTTTGGTTTTACCAGTCGCACAGGAACACGTTGGAAGTTTTGCCTTTTGCCTTTAGGGGGCTACGTTAAAATGGCCAGTGATATGAATGCGGCAAGTCAACCAGATATGCAGAAAATTAACGAGATGACCGAAGAAGAAAAGGCAGGTTCGCTTTTCCATAAAACAGTTTGGCAGAGAATTCAAATTTCTGCGGCAGGACCCATTGCGAACTATATTTTTGCAATTGTGGTGCTTGGAGGGTTATATGCGACCTCAGGCCAACGTGTGCCCGTTGAAGAGGCCAAAATAGGGCATATAGCTGCTGACAGTGCTGCAGAAATTGCAGGCCTTAAAATGGATGATCAAGTCATTCAGATTAATGAGCAAAAAGTAAAGTCTTTTGAAGACATGCGGCAGATTATTAAAGTGCATCCAGGTGAAGCATTAAAACTTTTGGTAGTCAGGGGCGATCAACAGCTATCCCTTACCTTAACGCCACAGGCTCAAGAAAGTATTGATAAAGAAGGAAAAAAGACTGTGATTGGAGTACTTGGGGTCGGGGTAGGAATGACTAAGGTGCGTCGAAGTCTCTTTACGGCTGGAGTCTATGCTGTTCAAGATACTTTGGATGTGACGTGGGCTACGATAAAAGGTATCGGACAGATGATTGGGGGGCAACGCTCAACTGATGGATTGAGCGGGCCTATTGGTATTGCGCAGATGACTGGGAAAATAGCAACCACGGATATATCGACCTTCCTCTGGTTTATGGCGTTTTTGTCAATTAATTTAGGTTTAATTAACTTTATGCCGGTTCCTATGCTAGATGGTGGGCACTTGCTATTTTATTTTATTGAAGCTGTGCGAGGCAAACCATTAACTGAAAAAGCTCAAGAATATGGATTTAGGCTTGGCTTTGCTCTTGTGTTGTGCTTAATGCTCTTAAGCACCTGGAATGATCTTGTCCGTCTAGAAGTTATCCAATCGATCAAAAATTGGATGAGCTTTGCTTTCACGAATAAGTAAAATAGGGTAGGTGGGTCTTGAAAAAACTTTTAATTCTAGCGTTTGGATTCTTTATTATCTATTCACTGGTCAATATAAAAGCAGCATTTGCTGTTGTTGAAGCGGTAGAAATTAAAGGAAATGAACGGATTGAAACAGCAACTATTTTAGCAAATATAAAGATTCATGTTGGTGATACGGTAACCCAGGACAAACTCGATGAAGCGGTTCGAAAGATTTTTGAAACTGGTTATTTCTCAGATGTAAAGATTAGTTTAAGGGGCAATACCGTTCTTGTAGCTGTGGTTGAAAATCCAATTGTCAACCAATTAGCATTTGAGGGAAATAAAGAAATTGATGATAAACTTTTAAAAGAACAAATCAAACTGCGGCCTCGCCAAGTTTATACTCTCACAAAATTGAATAGCGATACTAAAATAATTTATGACCTTTACCGCTTAAAAGGATATTTTGGAGCCACCGTAACCCCAAAGATTATTCGTAGAGATCAAAATCGTGTTGATGTAATTTTTGAGATTAATGAAAGAGAAGCAACAAAAGTTCAGCAAATTGTCTTTGTTGGAAACAAAAAGTTTACCTCAAGCAAGCTTGAGTCAATTTTACAAACTAAAGAGACGCGTTGGTATCGGTTTTTTAGTACAGATGATAATTATGATGCTGACCGCATGGCATATGATCAGGAACTTTTGAGAGTTTTCTATTTAGAAAACGGTTATGCAGATTTTAGAGTAAAGTCAGCTGTTGCAGAATTAACTCCTGATCAGAAAGAGTTTTTTATTACCTTTACGCTTGATGAGGGGGAGCGTTATAAATTTGGTAAGCTTGAAATTACCTCGAAAATTCCTAAAGTTGAGCCAGCCAAACTTTATAATCTATTAACCATTCATGAAGGTGATTGGTATAGCAGCAAAGAGGTTGAGAAAACAGTTTCAGCCATGACTGAAGCAATTGGTAATGAAGGGTATGCTTTTGTTGATGTTCACCCGAAGATTGATCGTTCAGTAGAAAATCATATTATTTCCATTAATTTTGAAGTTACTGAAGGTCCGCGCGTTTATATTGATCGGATTTTAATATCTGGTAATTACCGTACGGATGAAGAGGTTATTCGGCGTGAGCTCTTACTATTTGAAGGGGATGCTTATAATGCTTATAAAATTAAACAATCAGAACGCCATCTAAAGAATCTTGGATTTTTCAAAAAGGTTGCAATTAAACAAGAACCGTCAGATGCGCCAGATAAAGTTAGTTTAATTATTGAGCTTGAAGAAGAAGAATCAACGGGTGAGTTTTCAGTTTCAGGCGGGTATTCAACTTCTGATGGTATTTTAGGGGATATTGGAGTACGTGAACGTAACTTCCTGGGGCGTGGTCAGGATGTTCATACTAACTTTACCCTCTCCAAGCGTAGACGACAATTTGATGTGGGCTTCACGGAACCTTATTTCTTAGATCGTCCTTTGGCAGCTGGTATAGATTTCTTT
>JACVCA010000085.1 GCA_016742295.1 Alphaproteobacteria bacterium
GGGGAGATCAACTATGACGCGCTATATCTTTGTGACAGGAGGAGTGCTCTCTTCACTCGGCAAAGGGTTGGCAGCAGCGTCATTGGGCGCGCTTTTGAAAGCACGCGGCTATAAGGTCAGATTGCGCAAGTTTGAGCCTTATCTTAATGTAGATCCTGGTACCATGAACCCCAACCAGCATGGTGAAGTATATGTCACTGAGGATGGGGCGGAAACTGATCTCGATCTTGGTCATTATGAACGATTTACAGGCGAAACTTGCCGAGCAAGTGACGCGATTACGACCGGACAGGTATATTCAAAAGTTATTGCACGCGAAAGACGAGGGGATTATCTGGGAGCTACAGTCCAAGTTATTCCACATATTACCGATACAATTAAAGATGCTATTGTAGAGGATATAGAGCCAGATGTTGATTTTCTCATCTGCGAAATTGGTGGAACTGTAGGCGATATTGAGAGTCTCCCTTTTTTAGAAGCTATCCGTCAATTTTTGAATGAAGTTGGTCATGGACAGACGATGATTATTCATCTGACACTGGTGCCTTATATTGCAAGTTCTGAAGAGCTTAAAACCAAACCAACGCAGCATTCTGTCAAAGAATTACTTCATGTAGGTATTCAGCCCGATATTCTTTTATGTCGGGCTGATCGTCCTATCCCTGAAGAAGCTAAAAGAAAACTAGCTTTATTTTGCAATATCCGCCCCGAGCGTGTCATTGAAGCTTTAGATGTTGATACAATTTATCAGGTACCAGTAGCTTACTCCGTGACAGGTCTTGATATTCAGGTCTTGAAACATTTTGGTTTAAAAATCAATCCCAATCCTGATTTTGAATCTTGGCGAGAGATTGTACGGAAAATCCGCAATCCCAAGAACGCAGTAACAATTGCAATTGTCGGAAAATATATTAGTTTGAAAGATGCTTATAAATCATTGATTGAGGCTTTAGCGCACGCGGGCATTGCCAATGAAACGCGAGTTTCCTTAAAGTGGGTTGATGCAGTTACTCTTGAAAGAGTTACTGAGACAGGGCCACAACAAAAATCTACTGACCAAGTATCGCAGATTTGGGGCGATAACGATGGTATCTTAGTCCCAGGTGGTTATGGCCTGCGTGGGGCATTTGGTAAAATGGCAGCAATTGGTTATGCACGTGAAAAAAAGATTCCTTTTCTTGGCATCTGCTTTGGGATGCAGCTTTCAATGATTGAAGCTGCACGTAATCTTGCCAACCTTAAAGATGCAAGCTCAACGGAATTTGGACCTACCTCTACTCCTCTTGTAGGGCTTTTGACCGAGTGGCTTCATAAGGGAGTCGTTATTAAGCGTGATGAGAATGATGATCTAGGAGGTACGATGCGTTTAGGATCTTATGCATGCCATATTGAACCTGGTACCCTTGCCCATAAAGTTTATGGCCAGACTGTTATCTATGAGCGCCATCGTCATCGTTATGAGGTTAATATCAATTATCGTCAAGCTCTTGAGAATGTAGGATTCAAAATGACGGGGATGTCCTCGAGTGGTCAATTACCGACTATAGCAGAACGCAACGATCATCCTTGGTTTTTAACCATGCAATTTCATCCTGAGTTAAAATCGAGACCGTTTGAGCCGCACCCCGTATTTAAAGCCTATATTGCCGCAGCCTTAGTACATCAACAAACGAAATAAGGAGTTAAAAGTATGAGTTCATTTCGACACGTCTCAGTTGGGGGAGGAGAAGCAGCTTCAGTTGTTTTTGGGAACAATCTACCATTTGTGTTAATTGCAGGACCCTGTGTCCTTGAGAGTCGTGCGCATGCTTTTGAAATGTCTCAAGCTTTAAGTGAAATGACAAAAAAATTGGGGCTTGGCTTTATCTTTAAAACTTCATTTGATAAGGCTAACCGGACTAGCGGGAGGGGTGTAAGAGGAGTTGGTCTTGAACTTGCTTTACCTATTTTACAAGAAATTCGCGAAACGGTCGGATGTCCTATTATAACGGACGTGCATTTGCCAGACCAATGCGCTAAAGTTGCAGAAATCGTTGATATTATACAAATCCCAGCTTTTTTATGTAGACAAACAGATCTAATTGTTGCAGCTGCTAAAACAGGTAAAGCCCTTAATATCAAGAAAGGCCAATTTCTAGCTCCTTGGGATATGAAGAATGTCGCAAAGAAAGCACAAGAAGCAGGAAATTCAAATGTATTACTGTGCGACCGAGGCGTATCATTCGGCTATAATACATTAGTTTCCGATATGCGTGCGTTACCTATCATGGCAGCCACTGGTTTTCCAGTTATTTTTGATGCAACGCATTCTGTCCAACAACCAGGGGGCGCTGGCGATAAAAGCAGCGGGCAACGTGAATTTGTCCGTACTTTAGCCCGAGCTGCAATAGCAGTAGGGGTGGCGGGAGTTTTTGTGGAAACCCATGAAGACCCCGACAATGCACCTAGCGACGGGCCCAATATGATGCACTTGAAGGACATGCCTGCAATGCTTAAGCTCTTGATGGAAATTGATGCAATTGCTAAAGCCAACCCGGAAGTAATACCTAGTTTACCTTAAGGGAATATTGTCGGACCAGTTCCACCCCTCAATCACCCTTTCCAAATGCTGGCTCGCCGTCTGGGTAGATAACGTAATGAGAACTTGGAACGATAAAATAAAGCCTGCCCTCCGCTTACCATTTTAAATGTGAAGAGCTTCTTTTTACTTTGAAAAAATTAAACCTCTCTTGCCTAACCGATCTATTCTTTTCATTGAGGTTTAAGATGTGCTAAGAGAGAGTAACTAACACATACATAAGGACCTCCATTATGACAACCATCATCGACATTTTTGCACGTGAGATACTCGATTCTCGTGGAAATCCAACCATCGAAGTTGATGTCGAGCTTGAAAGCGGTGCTATGGGGCGTGCTGCAGTGCCTTCCGGAGCGTCTACTGGGAAATATGAAGCCGTTGAGCTTAGAGATGAGGATATACTACGCTTTAACGGCAAAGGAGTACAAAATGCCGTTGAAGCTGTGAACGGTGAAATCTCCCAAGTTTTATTAGGAATAGACGCAAGCCGTCAAAGAGCCCTCGACGAAATTCTTATAAATTTGGATGGAACCGAGAATAAATCTCGGTTAGGGGCCAATGCTCTTTTAGGTGTTAGTCTTGCAGTATCAAAAGCCGCAGCCCAAGCCCACGGTTTACCCCTTTATCGTTACATTGGTGGAATATCCGCCTGTAGACTCCCCATGCCGATGATGAATATTCTAAATGGAGGAGCACATGCTGATAATGCCATTGATATTCAAGAGTTTATGGTTGTGCCTATTGGTGCGAGCTCAATGAGCCAGGCAATTCGTATGGGAACTGAAGTATTTCATTCTTTAAAGGGACAGCTTAAAAGATCAGGCTACAGTACTAATGTAGGTGATGAAGGCGGATTTGCCCCCGATCTTTCAAACAGTCGAGAGGCCTTAGATCATATTATGAAATCCATTGAGTCTGCAGGCTACAAGCCTGGAATTGATATGACAATTGCGCTTGATGTGGCAGCAACTGAGCTCTTTAAAGACCAACAATACCACTTGAGAGGTGAAAATAAAGTTCTGAGTCCAGAACAACTTGTCGATTATTATCAAAAGTTGGTAGATGATTATCCCATTGTTTCGATTGAGGACGGTATGGCTGAAGATGATTTTGAAGGATGGGGACTTTTAACCCAAACTTTAGAAGATCAGATCCAACTTGTTGGTGATGACGTTTTTGTTACAAATGTGGACCGTTTAGCAAAAGGTATTGTTGACGGTTTTGCCAATGCTATTTTAGTTAAAGTCAATCAAATTGGCACCCTTACAGAGACATTAGATGCAGTTGAGCTGGCCAAGCGCTCAGCATTTCAGGTAGTTATGTCTCATCGTTCTGGTGAAACTGAGGATACGACAATTGCAGATCTAGCTGTAGCTACAGGATGCGGACAAATAAAGACAGGTGCCCCTTCACGTTCGGATCGGGTTGCAAAATATAATCAATTGTTACGTATTGAAGAAATGCTAGGTGATGAAGCAATCTTTGAGAATCCTTTTGAGATTTAGATACAGCGGCCCTTATATTTATCCCAACACTTAGGATGGAGGTATCATATAAGACTGAAGGACAATCTCATTATACTTAAATTGATAATCAGAGGAGAGTAACCATGCACAAAGCAGCCCTCATAGTTACCTCAGTTTCTTTCATGTTATCTACTAATGTTGGATTAGCAACTTTGATTGAAGAACTAAAAGTAGATCCAAAAACTTTGCAAAAAAAGAGTGAGGAGCGACTCTTGCAAAAAAGCAGTTTTTTTGTTCCAAGATTGCCTTCTATAGATGAAAAAGAAATCGAAGCTGCTTCAAGAAGAGCAGATAGAATGCTAGGTTTAAAAAAAAAGAATAATTCAAAATATAATAAGTATAGAGAACATTAAATATGCTTTTTATAAATAATTTTACTAAACTTTTCACTCGCTTATGCAATTGGACCCTGCATTTCAGGATGAAACATGATATTTGAAGTTCCATCTGAAATGTCTTAAACTCTCCTACGATGATATTGTCATAAATATACGCCTGAGTGACCCTTAAGCCCACAGTAATTATATGATGATAATACACCCACTAAATATTAAGGCCAAGCCTTGAGAGTATTAGTCAAACTAGAGGCTTACCTATCTGAGAGTTATCTATGCACATATTCCTTATGGCTCCTTTATTAACATGTTTAATGCTTAGTTCAATTCTCTCAAGCTCTTGCATAGCCTGTGAGAAAGAAACTGAAGAATATGAGTTAGCTAAGAAACGTCAAAGGTTGATGCCTTCTTCTTGTTTTGAATTTCCTTCTTTAGCTATTAATCAATGGAACACTCTTCCAGAGGAAGTATGGCTTGATGTCTTTGATCAATTAAGTTTCAGTAATCTTAGCAATGTGCAAAAGGTTTGCAAGCAGTGGCATACTCTTGGTCACGATAACACTCTTTCTTTAACCCAACAGATTTTAAGAAAACCACTTTCAGAAGTATTATGGAAACTTGAAGATATAAAAGAGGGCTCAGAAAGACTCAAACAAAGTATTACAACACTTGTTCTCAACCCCATTACATGCCAAAGATTCTTTTCTTCACCTGACGCATTTTGTAAATTATTGCTGGCACCTACTGCAATAGGGCATATGTTAAGTTCTCCCTCTTTGTTTCCTCTCTTGTTTGAAAGTAAGTTAACCGCATCAGAGATTTATCAAGCTTTGTCTCAACACGCTCTAGATGAAGATCAACGGACGAAGTTAGAAACTTATGCAAAAATTATGCCTGTTTTTCCTTTCCAACAAAAGAAATCCTCAGAAGAGTTCGTTAATTATGCAAAGGCTTACTCTCCTCATTATAAAGCCTTTTATTTACTTTCCCTTTTTAATCTCCCGGTTGGAAAGCCTATGAAAGATTTATTAAAGAGAATAAACAAAGAGGTTACCTCAGAGGATAGCTATGAAAATACACATGAAGACCAAGCCATTTTTATTCCCCAGGGGATGGCTTATTTCACTGACCTACCCTCCGATATTGCACATAATATTGGAGTATACTGTGATAAATGGGCTGAACGAACCTCAAATGATAGTACAAAGAGTTTATGGTTAGGGTTTGTAGAGATATTTTACCGTAAATCTGTCAGCCAAGGTTATGAAGCAGCTGTATGTAACTTGGGCGTGATGTTGTCAAAACAAGGTAGGCTTGAGGAGGCAGAAACTTTCTATCGTCAGGCTGCCAGCCAAGGCCTTGCAGAGGCTCAAAGAAACTTGGGATTACTTTTGGAGAAGCAAGGCAAGCTTGACGAGGCGGGAACCTTCTATCGCCAGGCTGCCAACCAAGGTCATGCAAAAGCTCAATTCAACTTGGGATTGCTTTTGGAAGAGCAAGGCAAACTTGACGAGGCGGGAACCTTCTATCGCCAGGCTGCCAACCAAGGTCATGCAAAAGCTCAATTCAACTTGGGATTGCTTTTGGAAGAGCAAGGCAAACTTGATGAGGCAGAAACCTTCTATCGCCAAGCTGCCAGCCAAGGCCTTGCAGTTGCTCAAAGTAATTTGGGATGGCTTTTTGGGGGGCAAGG
>JACVCA010000086.1 GCA_016742295.1 Alphaproteobacteria bacterium
GCTCCCTGCCAGCGTTGGTTTTGCTGAAGTCACAGCTGTTATTCTTATGTCATTAGGTCTTTCATTTCTGGCAACGCTTTATCCTGCTTGGCGAGCTGCACGTTTAGATCCGGTCGAGGCGTTACGCTATGAGTAAAAATCCCGCATTAGTTTTAAAACAACTTATTCAAACTTTTAAACAAGGAGCGAATAATGTTGAAGTTTTAAAAGGGGTGTCTCTGAAACTGTACCCCGGTGAAACAGTGGCTCTTGTCGGTCCTTCAGGGGCAGGTAAATCAACTTTATTACAAATCGCTGGTTTGCTTGAAGCGCCTACCTCGGGGCAGATACAGATTTCAGGTATTGAAACTACAGGGCTTGCTGAAAAGCAGCGCACACTTTTGCGTCGTAATGTTATTGGGTTTGTCTATCAGTTTCATCATTTACTACCAGAATTTTCAGCTCTCGAAAATGTTATGCTTCCTCAGCTTATTGCCAACTTACCTCATAAAAAAGCTAAAGCTTCTGCCAATACACTTTTAAGCAAAGTTAGCTTAACCCATCGCGCCACCCATAGGCCTTCCCAGCTTTCGGGCGGTGAACAACAACGTATTGCCATTGTGCGGGCTTTGGCAAATCAACCCCAACTCCTTCTTGCGGATGAGCCAACAGGAAACCTTGACTCGAAAACAGCCGATATGGTTTTTGAAGAATTGCTAAAACTTGTAAAAGAACATAATGTTGCTGCTTTAATTGCTACCCATAACCCTGATCTTGCCGCACGTATGGATAGGACAGTTACTCTTGTTGATGGTCATCTCCATTAAGCAAGCATTAGGAGTAAGTCGAGCTTCCCTCTTGTTTATATGGACCAGGTCCAAACACATACCAACCCCCGCTCTTTAAAAGCTTAAAGAACGGGAGCCTAAAATTACGCAAGGTTAAATGATTTGCGCCACGAAGCCATATTGAACCTTATCAAAATAGTATGAACCTTAAATCTGTAATGTTTTGACAAAGTCCACTAAATTTGTTTGACGTCGCTTTTTCATACGTTCAACATGTAAAATCTTTTGAATCTCTTGCACGCTTGTTTGCAAATCGTTGTTAACAATGACATAGTCATATTCGGCCCAGTGACTGATTTCTTCATTAGCTTTTGACATTCGGTATGCCACCACGCTTGGAGCGTCTTGAGCCCTTCTTTTAAGCCGTTCCTCAAGCTCCTTTAACGAAGGAGGTAAAATGAAAACAGTTACAAGATCAGCAGGTGCTACTTGAGAAAGTTGCTGCGTGCCCTGCCAATCAATATCAAAGAGAACATCCCGACCGTGGTTCAGAGCTTGCTCAACTGGCTGTCTTAAAGTGCCATAATGATGATCAAATACATATGCATGTTCCAGAAATTCGCCATGCGCAACAAGGTGATCAAAATCCTGAGAGCTGATAAAATGGTAATCCCGCCCACTTTCCTCGCTATCACGTTTTGGTCTGGTTGTTGCTGAAATTGAAAGTTCGAGTTCCGGCTCTAAATCAAGTAAACGGTGCGCAATTGAGGTTTTGCCAGCTCCCGAAGGAGAAGACAAGATTAACATTAAACCGCGTCTCGGATGATATGAGCTCATACTATTTAATACTATATGGACCATGTCAGATCAATAGAGCAGTAGGTATTCACAACTAAAAAGAATATGAACTTATTTTAGAATTCATCTGCAAGCCAAAATACATTCGCTTCACCTTTCTCAGTGCAGGATAAATAAGACATTAAGGTTTTTAAACTAGAGGTAAGGACCTGATCAATTTGCCAAGGTGGATTAATCATGATTAATCCACTTCCTGAGAGTTTAAATGAAGCTTCATTTTTGTTGGTATAAAATTCAACGCATAAGATTTTTGGGATATGTAGTGCTTTTAAATTTGCATAAAACTTTTTTACATTTTCTGAATTCTTAAGCGGAAACCAAATAAGGTAGATTCCCGTTGCAAAACGTTTGTAAGCATCAACAATTCCCTTTAGCAAATGATCGAATTCTTCTCGTTTTTCAAAAGGTGGATCTATTAAAATCACCCCTCGCCTTTCAGGAGGTGGCAGTAAAGATTTAAGACTTACGTACCCACTTTGATGAAAGACTTCAACTTGAGGGTCATGCTTGAACTGTTGCTGAAGTGTGTCATAATCTTGGGGGTGCAATTCTGAGAGGCGCAAACGATCTTGTTTCCTTAAAAAAGCCTGTAATATATACGGTGAGCCTGGGTAACACACAAGTTGATCATGGCCATGGTTGTAACGCGCTATAATCTTTAAATAAGCCTCAAAAGAAGCTTCTACTGAGGGGGAATCAAATAATTTCTGAATACCACTCTGATATTCAAGAGTTTTTTCAACTTCTTGCGCCTTTAAATCGTATAATCCAATACCTGCGTGTGTGTCAATTGCACAGAAAGAGGCCTCTTTTTCATGCATTTTCTGCATGATTAATGACAAAATATAATGTTTTACAACATCGGCAAAATTGCCTGCATGATAAATGTGTCGGTAGTTCATAACTGGTGTTTAATCTATAGAGGCTTTTATGTATCTTCAAAGCTTAATTCATTAACACTTTTTCTTTAGCGTCTATAAGTTATTTTTCTTGCTTTCCAATTTGCACTTTAATCAATTTTAATCTATCTAAGAAATTATTAATCAATCGAATCTCAGCTTTCTTGGCTTTACTTAAATATAAATTTGACTTGCAGCTAGAGTTAAATGGCGTCTGTGCATGGTTTTGAACACCAAACTGCTTTAAAATTTTGTTTAAGTCAGTTTTAGCCCATACACTATTATTGCTTTCATAATTTAGTACGCCCCACAATGTTGAAAGACTTAAATTAAATTTCATATTCACATCTCCTTATAAATATCGAAAAAATCTGCTTTTAATAAAAATATTGAGTATCCTCATCAAATTTTGGCACTTTCTCAATAGTCATCTAGCGCCCAGGAACCCAGAACAGCTCTTTACTCCCCAAAAGGGGCTTTCAAATTCTAAAAGGATTAGAAGTGGTCATGTAACCAATGGCTTTTAATGAAGTTGCCATCATTCTTCCGCTTATTCCGTTGTAAATAATGTTACAGCTGCTCTATTTGCATACCACATCAAAGGTTCAGGTACCGTAAAAAACAATAAGTTAATGACAACCACGCTACCAATAACCCAGATGGCTATTTGGCTCAGAGGTCGATCATAAATAATCCCAACATTGCCATTTCCCGAAGGTGCCTCAAAATACATAACCTTAATCACTCTTAAATAATAGCTTGCTGCAATCAAACTACATAAAATGCCTACTATAACTAGGGCGTATTGCCCGGTATTTATTGCTGCTATAAAGACTAAAAATTTGGCAAAAAATCCTGCAAGAGGAGGAATTCCTGCAAGTGAAAACATTAAAATTGCCAATGCCAATGCCAATGGTTTATTCGTTTTTGAGAGACCTCGTAAATCATCAATGGTTTCAGGCATCTGACCATGATGACGAAGATTCAAAAGGCAGGTAAATGTACCTATTACCATGACAGCATAGAGAGTAAGATAAACAATTACACTCTGCACACCCCCTATACTCGTGGCAGCAATCCCCACTAACATGAATCCCACATGAGAAATTGTACTATAAGCAAGTAAGCGCTTGATATTGTTTTGAAAAACCGCAGCTAAAACTCCTAAAATCATTGTAATTACAGCAAGCGCCATGATCAGAGGCTGCCATGTTTCCATAAATTGCCCAAAAACACCAAATAATAACCTTACGAGAAAGGTCATTGAAGCAATTTTAGGTGCTGAAGAAAGAAACAATACAACACAGGTGGGGCTTCCTTCATATACATCCGGCGTCCACATATGAAAAGGGGCTGCTGAAACTTTGAAAGCTAGCCCTGATACAATAAGTACCATGGCAAGTATGATAGGAAGAGGTGCTATTTTATAAGCAGAGAGGGCGACTTCAATGCCATTAAAATCTGTAGTTCCTGTATAACCATAGACAAAACAAAATCCGTAAAGAATTAAAATGGTTGAAAGCGTTCCAAGAATAAAATATTTAATCGCAGCTTCACTTACAAAAGCTCTTTCACGCTCTAAAGCTACCATGACATATATCGAAAGGCTTTGAAGCTCGAGCCCTCCAAAAAATAATAAGCAATCATTTGCTGAGACCATAAGCAACATCCCTAAAGTGGCCAGCAGGAACAAAATCGGGTATTCAAATCGACCCAAGTTATTTTGAGATAAATGTGAAAATGATGCCCAAAACACCGTAAGAGCAACGAACAGTATAAGAAATTGAACGAGCTCTGTATAATAATCATTTAAAATAAGAGTTTCGAAACGAAAGGCGATTGTTTGAGTTGAAGACTCAACAAAGATTGATAAAGTCGCCAAAACTAAGGCTATAATCGTCCCATAAGATACAATCCGCAGACTCTTATCCCCTTGGAATACCCCAAAAAATAAGAGTCCAAGAGCGAAAATTCCTAAAATTAGCTCAGGAAGAACCAGTAGCAATGAATTAAGAACATTTATCATAATAAAAGATTAGGCTCCCAAGGATTTTTTGGCATGTAAAGATTTTTGATACGTTTTCAAAGTATGTTTAACTGAAGGCTCAGTCAATCTCAGTAAAGAAGATGGATAAATTCCCAGCCAAAAAATCAATAGAATCAAAGGTAAAAATATTAGCTTCTCAGTCAAGCTAAGGTCTTGAATTTGTTTGATCGATTCAAGAGTCAACTTCCCAAAAAATACCCTTCGATAGAGCCATAGCATATAAGCGGCACTCAAGATCATTCCCATGCTGGCCGCAAATGCCCAGTACCATTTTATTTGATAAGCTGCAATCAATACTAAAACTTCACCTACAAACCCGCTTGTTCCCGGCAAAGCAACTGCAGCCAAGGTAAAAATTGCAAATGCAACAGCATAAATGGGCATGCGTTGGGCAAGTCCTCCATATGCACCTATCATACGTGTATGCTGTCGATCATAGACAACTCCAACGCATAAAAACAGCGCAGCTGAGATTAGCCCATGGCTAATCATCTGGAAAAGTCCTCCCTGTAACCCTTGCAGAGAAAAAGTAAAGAGCCCTAAGGTTACAACTCCCATATGAGCAACGGATGAGTAAGCAATCAACCTTTTCATATCATTCTGGCTTAAAGCTACAAGTGACGTATAAATAATTGCAATCACGCTAAGACTATAAATAACAGGGCTAAAAAACGAACTTGCAAAGCCGAAAAGAGGAAGCGAAAAGCGAATCAACCCATAACCTCCCATCTTAAGAAGCACTCCTGCAAGGATAACTGAGCCTGCGGTTGGGGCTTCAACATGAGCATCAGGCAACCATGTATGAACAGGCCACATTGGAATTTTAACGGCAAAGGATATAAAAAACCCCCACCATAGCCATTGCTGAATAGAGGTTTCAAGAACTAAGTTTTCAAAAATGATAGGAAGATCAGTGGTGCCTGCTTTTGTATAAAGCACCATGATTGCGGCCAGCATAAAAAGTGAGCCAAATAGCGTATATAAAAAGAATTTATAGGTTGCATAAATGCGTCTGTCCCCTCCCCATATACCAATAATCATAAACATTGGAATTAAAACCCCTTCAAAGAACAAGTAAAACGTAATAAGATCAAGAGCTGCAAACATCCCAATCAATAATGTTTCTAAAACTAAAAAGCAGACCATATATTCTTTAACGCGTTGCGTAATTGAACTCCAACTAGAAAGCAACGCAATGGGTATTAAAAATGCTGTCAAAAGTATGAAAGGTAAAGAGATACCATCAATTCCTACGTGATAAAAAATATTATATTGGGAAATCCAAGCATGCTTTTCTTCCATCTGAAAGAACGGATTTTCGAAATTAAAATTGAGAAAAAGTAAAAAAGACAACCCTAAATTGGCAAGCGAGGTCAAAAATGCAACTGCCCGAGTATTGAAAATTGCAGCTGGACTTTCTCCTTGAATCATAAAAATGAAAAGACAACCTAAAAGGGGTAAAAAAATTGTGAAAGATATTAAAGGCAGGTTAGCCATATATTTTATTCCCGTACAGGTTAACGTAGTATCTTAAATAAGTACAACAGCATTAAGG
>JACVCA010000087.1 GCA_016742295.1 Alphaproteobacteria bacterium
CTATCTACCAACAATATCAAGATCAGCTTAAAATTTTGAATGCGGTTGATTTTGGGGATTTGCTTTTACTGTGCCTTGAATTATTTCATCAACATCCTGAAGTACTGCAAATCTATCAAAATCAATTTCGTTATTTATTGGTTGACGAATATCAAGATACAAACATTTCACAATACTTATGGCTACGGCTTCTTGCGCAAGAGCCTGCTAACATTTGTTGTGTTGGAGATGATGATCAATCAATTTATGGTTGGCGCGGTGCAGAAATCACAAATATTCTCAAGTTTGAAAAAGATTTTCCGGGCGCACAAGTCATCCGTTTGGAACAAAATTATCGTTCGACCACACCTATCCTTGCAGTTGCCTCTCATCTTATTTCCAATAATAAAGGACGTTTAGGAAAGACCCTCTGGACACTTGAAATGGGGGGTGAAAAAGTTCGGGTTATAGGAGCGTGGGATGGAGAAGAAGAAGCAAGGATTGTGGGTGAGGAAATTGAAGCTCTTCAACGGCAAGGACAATCTCTTTCTTCAATGTCCATCTTAGTTAGAGCAGGTTTTCAAACTCGCGAATTTGAAGACCGCTTCATTACTTTAGGGGTACCTTATCAGGTGATTGGAGGCCTTAGATTCTATGAGCGTCTTGAAATTAGAGATGCACTGGCCTACTTAAGAGTTGTCGCACAACCTCATGATAGTTTAGCTCTCGAACGTATCCTCAATACCCCAAGGCGTGGTATCGGAGATACCAGTTTGCAAACTATCCATCAACTTGCCCGAATGGAGGAAATTTCACTTTATGAAGCTGTCTCTAAACTTATTCATACGGATGAAATCCGAGGTAAAGCCCGTGCTTCCATTAAATCACTTCTGATTGATATAGAACGATGGCGCAATTTAAGCAGCTTGAAACCCCCAGCCTTACTCACAAAAATCATCCTTGATGAATCAGGCTACATTGATATGTGGAAAACAGATCGGTCTGTTGAGGCACCAGGAAGGCTCGAAAACTTGAAAGAATTTGTGCGTGCCCTAGAAGAATTTGAAAATTTAGGTGGCTTTCTAGAGCATGTTAGTTTGGTTATGGAAAATAATGCTGACAATCAAAGTGATCGTGTGAGTCTCATGACTCTTCACAGTGCAAAAGGTTTAGAATTTGATACCGTCTTTCTTACAGGTTGGGAAGAAGGTATGTTCCCTCATCCTCGTGCCCTAGAAGAACACAATGTTAAGGGGTTGGAAGAAGAACGGCGCCTCGCTTATGTTGGGCTGACGCGTGCTAAACAACGTGCGATTATTACCTTCGCTGCAAGTAGACGTGTTCACGGCGTATGGCAATCTAGCCCTCCATCACGCTTTTTAAACGAACTTCCTTCTGAACATATTGAAATTATCAATCATGGAGGGCCTTATCGTTCCCTGGGGACCATGAACAACCCAGTGAAAGAACCTCCATTTATAGTAAATGAAATCCCAAAAAATCCTACACCTTCTAAAGCACTCTGTCAGATTGGCTCGCGCGTTTTTCATCAAAAGTTCGGTTATGGTAAAATTATATGTATTGATCACGATAAGCTTGAGATCAATTTTGAGCATGCAGGTATAAAAAAAGTCCTTTCAAGTTTTATCCAATCTACCTAGGGGCTTATAAGCATGTGGCTTATTAAATGTAGTGTCAAAAAAAATGCTTTGGGAATTTTTTTACAAGTATTAGAATCTTTTTCAACCACCGTCTCTTTCTTTGAACAAAAAGATGACACTCTATGGAGCCTTGAGGCTCTTTGTGATAGAAAACCAACTTTAAAAACACTCGTTGCTCAATTTGAAGTTCTTTCCACAGCTAATCATATTGCCTGCCCTACTTTATCAATGGAGAAACTGCCTGAAAAAGATTGGCTTACTGAAAACTATCAAGCATTCCCAGCCATTCAAGTAGGCTCATTTTTTATTCATGGGTCTCATATAAAAGGAAATATTCCTAAGGAGCGTATCACGTTACAAATTGATGCTGCAACGGCTTTTGGGACAGGGGAACATGCTACCACACATGGATGCCTGGTGGCATTAGAAGCATTGCAAGCATTCTATACCCCAGAAAAGGCTTTAGATATGGGGTGTGGGTCAGGAATCTTGGCTATGGCTATAGCTAAATTATGGCCGACGGCAACTGTTTTAGCAGTTGACCATGATCCAGAAGCAGTTCGTGTGGCCCAGGAGAATTGCATCGCAAATCATGTCGACTCTCAAGTAACTTGCTTTTTAAGTGAAGGTTTTAAAGCTTTAAAAGCTCAAAGATCTTTTAACCTTATTACGGCCAATATTCTCGCGGACCCCCTTATCTTAATGGCAAAAGATATCTCCTCTCAACTCAATGAAAAGGGTTTTATTATTTTATCAGGGATTTTAGATGTACAAATTAAAAAAGTTCTTGCAGCTTATCAAAAGCAAGGTCTCTATCTTTACAAGAAATATTTGCAGAATAATTGGGCTATTTTGGTTTTACAAAAAAATATTCTTTAAATTTAATTTGTTGCAAAAATAAGACTTTAGGAACGCAAGATTAAAGTTAAACTGCATCGCATAAAAAAAGTTTCCCATTAATCTTAGAAATGTGTTTGAATGGGCTAAATTTGAATATATTAAAAAATGTATGTATTAGGTTTCAACAGTTTGGAGATTTTGATGTCAACTCCACTTATGCCAAAAGCAACAGCAATATGGCTTTTAGAAAATACGTCTTTGACGTTTACACAAATTGCAGACTATTGCCAGCTTCATGTTCTTGAGATACAGGCAATTGCTGATGGAGAAATTGCAGTTGGAATGGCGCCTTTCGACCCAATTGCCCATGGTACTCTTTCAAGAGAAGAGGTGGAGAGATGTTCTCTTGATCCCAATACGAGGCTTGCTTCAACACCCCTTAATACTCCGTTATCCCACAGAAAACGTGGAGGAGGGAAATACACTCCTGTTTCAAAACGTCAAGACAAGCCAAATGCAATCGCTTGGTTACTCAAGCATCATCCTGAGTTAAGTGATGCACAAATATGCAGACTACTTGGCACCACCAACCCCACGATTCATTCTCTCCGTAATCGTACTCATTGGAATGCAGCAAATATTCGTGGTAAAAGCCCCGTACTTCTTGGTTTATGTACTCAAGTTGAACTCAATCAAGCTATTGCAGAGTCGGAAGCTCTTCAAAAATCGGAGTAAGCAATTATTTACAGGTGTTTAGCAATCTAAAAGATGCCTGGTAACATTGATACCAGCGAGAGTGGAAGCGGGACATTCAAAGAATCAATATCAAATCCTTTGACCTGATAGTGTTTTGAAATCTGATTTTGCTTATAAAAACACTTTTTTAAAATACTCTGAATACGTTGATGGGCTTCTTCAATTTCTTCAAAAGCATATTTGCGAGCCAGGCCTTTTTTTCCAAAAGGTCCAAAATTTGTAAATACTAACCACTGGCCAAATAAATCTTTTCCTAGATGTATACTATAATTACGGGTATGCTTTGCCTGAACATTAGAGGTTTCTAGATAAAGGGAAAATAAGTTAAGCATAAAAATACCTTATTTTTGGAATGGTCTGACCCTCACATTAGATTCATTGTAGTATTTTATACGATAAATTGATAATTAATTTTTTCATATTTAAAATGCTTAATTCCATTCAACTTCAGGTGGCAGGGACATTAAAATTGCTTCTACATTACCCTCAGTCTGTAACCCAAAACGTGTTCCTCTATCAAAAAGTAAGTTGAACTCAACATAACGGCCACGCCGCTGTAATTGATATTTGCGTTGCAAAGATGTCCAAGCTTCATTCATACGTTTACGAACGATTTCGGGATAAATATTAAGAAATTTTTTTCCTACATCTTGACTAAAAGCAAAATCTCTCTGCCAATTGCCTGTGTTAATATTATCGTAAAAGATACCTCCAGCACCTCGGGGTTCTTTCCGATGTGGAAGATAAAAGTACTCATCACACCATTGTTTAAACTTGGGATAATAAGTGCAATCATAATGATCGCAAACATCTTTTAAACCTTCGTGAAATGAGCGTATATCTTCTTCAAATGAGAAATAAGGCGTTAAATCTGTTCCTCCAGCAAACCATTCTTGGGTTGTCATGATATGACGAGTATTCATATGTACAGCCGGAACCAAAGGGGAATGCATATGCGCTACCACGGAAACTCCACTGGCCCAGAATTGCGGATCCTTTTCAGCCCCTAAAATTTCTTTTTGGAATGTAGGACTAAGCTCGCCAAAAACAGTAGAGATATTCACTCCAACCTTTTCAAAGACACAGCCTTTCATAAGCCCTATTGTACCTCCACCTCCACCCGGTCTAATCCAGGGGTTAAAACTAAAAGTCCCTGGTACGCATCCTGGGTGGACGGCTGCATACTCTTGCTCAATCTGTTCAAAAACTTCGCAGACCAAATTCCTTAACTTCATGAACCATTCACAAGCATCTGCTTTCTTCTGGTCTCGATCTTCCGAGAGATAGGTTTGTTTTAAAGCAGAAGAACTCATAAGAATGATACATTAAGGACAGAAGAGACCACTGCAACCATTCTCTTGAGGTGTTACTGGAGGTAGAGCTTCGAAATTATAATCCTTATCGTTGGTAAGATTAGGATTTCCATAATTATCGATTATATCAGCATTTGAGCGCTCGCCACTTTCTGTTTCACTCCCAACAAGCAGATCTTCTGTTGAGCTAGGTGCAGGAAGAACCGTAACTGAACCATCGGAATTGGCGATTGATTCAGTACCATCTGGCTCTTTTAAAATGAGTCGTGGTGTAGATGTATTTTCCTTTTGTACAGTAGAGTTTGTAGAATTTGTAATCGCTGATGCTGCTGGATGAGTTTGTAAATGAGAAGGCTCACAACCTGCCAATAAAATGAGACTTAATATCAGGGTTGATCGTGGGAAAATGTTATAATTCATGACTTTCCTTATATCTTTAATTTGATTTTCATAAGATTAAAGAATTTTCATGTAAACGACAAGGTTCGTGTTAAACGAAATATATAAATTTTTTAATCAGCCATCAAAGCCCTTCAAGAAAATAAACCCCCTTGTTCGCAGGAAGAAATTAAATGTGTTATGAGCTAAATTACGGGTGCTATGAAAATCATTATATTAAAGTACTCCCATAAAAAATATAAAGGAATAAAAAAATGCAAAAAAAGCTTAGTACCATCCTTCTTTTTTCAACCCTAATTGGCATGCTTGCCCAAGCTGACAAGATACAGGGTTTGTATTTGGGCGTTGGTATAGGATCACAAGAGCTCCTTAAATTAAAAGAATTTTCAAGGAAACTCTTGACGGTTCCAGTGAATTCGCTATGTTTAACAATTAAGGGGCCTGTAGTTCAGTTGGTTAGAACACTCCGCTCATAACGGAGATGTCGCAGGTTCGAGTCCTGCCGGGCCCACCAGAATATTATCATATAATCACATGGGAGTTAGGCATAAAATTATTAAGACTCAGCATTAAGCCGTTTAAGTTGCTCGCGAAGACCATTGATTAAACCAGCTACTTTACCCTGATGCTGTTGAATGACTGACATATACTCGGATCGTTGGGTAATACGCATACTTACACCATTGACAATCAAATCTTCAATTTTCATATGACCGTCTTTTAAAATACTAATCTCCCAGTTTACATTCAAAGGAGGGTGACCCGATCTAAGCACGCGTGAAAGCACGGTAATACCATTTTCTGTATTTGCACGTGCTCCTGTAACTTGAAGGTCTTCGTTTGTATATTCATCAAATTGAGAAGCATAGGTTTTAACTGTGACAGATTCAAATAATTTTGAATATTCTTCTCGCTCCGCAATTGTTGCGAGTTTCCAATAACGACCAAGAGCAAATTTACCAATCTGCTCCAAATTAAAGTACGTTATAAGCAACTTACGGAAATCAGCATCTTTATTAATTTTTCCCTTTTGTGAAGCTCTAATAAGTGCAATTATCTGTTGACTGACCATACTGACAAAACTTTTAGCTTTGTCAGTATATTCATCGTTAAAGTTTTGCCTAGTCTTATCTGGTTCAGAAGCATGTTTTGGTTTGGGGC
>JACVCA010000088.1 GCA_016742295.1 Alphaproteobacteria bacterium
GAGTACGTCCTATCCCATATGAAGTAGCTTGTTTGGAAGCAGCTATAAAATCTCCTAATAGTTCTGCGGCTGCAAAGATATTATCATTGCGGTATATTTCTCCGCCAAAATGTAATCCTGCTGGTACCCCATTAAAACGACGCGCAGGGTGTAAATTGCCTATTGCTAATCCTGCAGAAGGTCTAGGGTCTATTTTATGACGAGCATATCCAACACTTATCCCTACATAACCGTTTTTTATAAAATTGGCGTGAGTAGGGTTGATAATGGTTGTCATTCCTAATAATCCTAAAAATAAGCCTTTTCTATTCATTATAATCTCCTTTTTATTGATTTATTTTTATTAAGCACCCAAAGCTAAGCACCTATATAATTTAAAATAGGATGCTGCCTTTTAAACAAGTAGAAAAATCGTAAGTTTATCTAATGTAATATTGTCAAGTTATTGAAAATGTGGTGTGAGTATCTGGTTTTGAAGTTTTAACTTGCTTTAGAACAGTCTCCGCCTTAAAGCACTCTGCTCATAACAAACTCTTGCGATTCAGAACTCAATTCGTTATTATCCGCCCATTCCTTTGACAAAGCAAAGCCTTAAGATAATCTTAAGAAATAAAAACCAATAGGTTAACAATGATAAGCACAGCCGGATACTATCGCTACCCTTCAGTCTATAATGATCAGATTATTTTCGTAAGCGAAGATGATTTATGGAGCGTTCCTCTTAAAGGAGGTACTGCACGTCGACTGACCACAGGTTTAGGAGCAGCAACCTATCCGAAATTCTCCCCTGATGGTCAATACATTGCCTTTTGCGGTACCGAAGAGGGGCACACTGAAGTCTACGTGATGCCCAGCTTTGGGGGCACCACAACGAGGCTGACCTTCCTGGGCGATGCAACACAGATTATTGATTGGACAGCTGAAGGGATTATTTTTTCTTCTTCTGTAGGTTCACCATTCCCAAGATTTAACCAGCTATTTATAGTTTCTCCCCAAGACGCTGAACCCAGGGTGTTACCAACGGGGCCTGCTAGTTTTCTTTCGTATGGCAGTGAAGGAAGATCAGTTCTACAACGGCATGGATACAGGGAATACAGTTATTGGAAGCGTTATCGCGGTGGAACTGCTGGAGAAATTTGGATTGATAATCAAGGAGACGGCAATTACACTAAACTCTTAACATTAAAAAGCAATCTTAACCGCCCTTTGTGGATTAAGGATAGGATCTATTTCGGATCAGACCATGAAGGGGTGGGAAATATCTATTCCTGCTTGCCTGAGGGCGCTGATATCAAACGACATACTCATCATAATGATTTTTATACTCGAAATCATGCAACAGATGGCAAGAGTATTATTTATCATGCAGGCGGTGACCTTTATACTCTCGAGCTGGTTTCTAATAACTCCTCAAAAGTTCAAGTGAACTATGCAAGTTCACAAACACAACGTAATCGTAAATTTGTCTCTGCCAGCCATCACCTTGAAGATTACGCCTTACATCCTAATGGTGATATGCTAGCAGCAGTTGCCAGAGGGAAATCTTTCTACTTTAGCAATTGGGAGGGAGCAGCATTACAATTTGGAGAAGGCAAAACAGTACGTTATCGCCTTGCACGCTGGCTTTATGAAGGTAAACGGCTTTTAGTTGTAACAGATGAGGAAGGAGAAGAAAGGCTAGAAATTTATGATGCTGATTCTCTCACGTGCTTAGGAAAGATGCCTTCCCTTGATATTGGACGTGTCATTGAATTAAAAACTTCACCCACAAATGATGCAGCTATTTTGTCTAATCACCGTAATGAATTAATTTATGTTGACTTAAAAAAATGGAAAATCAAGGTTTTAGATCACAGCAAGTTTTATTTCCTACAAGGCTTTAATTGGTCTCCTGACGGTACTTGGGTTGCCTATAATTGCTCACTCACAGGACATGTCTCAGTTATTAAAATTACTAACGTTTTAAAACCTAATCCTATCATTGTTACAAAACCTGTGTTAAGAGATGTATGCCCTGCATTTGATCCAAATGGAAAGTATCTCTATTTTATTGGCCACCGCCAATTTAATCCAATCTACGATATGCTTCATTTTGAACTAAGCTTTCCGCGAGGAAGCAAGCCTTATCTTGTCACGCTTCAAAAAGATCTCCCCTCACCTTTTAAAACCTTGCCGAAGTCTTTTAATGAACAAGATAACGGTAAAGATGAGGAAAAAGACACCAAGAAAAAATCTCGTAAACCAACACCTGTTACCATTGATTTTGATAATATCCAAGATCGGATCGTCGCATTCCCGGTTCCCGATGGGATTTATACCCAAGTAGTGGGGATCGATGGCAAAGTTTTATTTTCAAGTCGATCTATTGGAAGCACACTTGGAAATAATCTTGATGAAGATGATCATACTGCCAATGTAACAGTGCAATCTTATGAGTTTGAGACCCATAAAATTGAAACATTATATCATCATGTCAATGAGTTTGAAGTTTCACAAGATTGTACGATGCTCGCGTACCGTTCAGGAAATGATCTAAGAATAGTTAAGGCTGGAGAGAAAGTTGATGATACTGATGGTGAGAGTCACTATTCAAAAAAGAATGGCTGGATTGACCTTGATCGCTTAAAACTTTCAATTCAACCCACTTATGAATGGCAGCAAATGTTGCGAGAAGCTTGGCGGCTACAACGCGATCATTATTGGACAGCTGACATGTCGAATATTGATTGGCAAGAAGTCTTTGAACGCTACAACCCGCTTTTAGCGCGGATTGGCTCCCGTGATGAATTCTCTGATCTTGTATGGGAAATGCAAGGTGAACTTGGAACATCGCACGCTTATGTCTACGGGGGTGATTTGCGTCAATCTCCCCATTATTGCGTGGGTTCACTGGCAGCAGAATATGAATATGATACGAGAACCGGTGCTTATCGCATCTACAATATTGCTATAGGTGATGTTTGGGATGATCGCAGATCTTCCCCACTTCTACGCAGTGGCATCCTTGTAAAACCAGGCGATCTTTTATGGGCGATTAATGGCAAAGCCTTAACAAAAGCTATCCGTCCTGAATGCCTTTTAGTAAATTATGCAGGACAAGATGTTCGCCTTACAGTCAGCGATGCCAATGGCAAGCATAAGCGTAACATAACTGTTCAAACGCTGTATTCCCAGACCGGGGCACGCTATCGGGATTGGGTTGAACAGAATCGAGCTTACGTTCATAAAGCTTCAAATGGACGAGTTGGATACCTTCATATTCCGGACATGTCAGCCAGAGGATTTGCAGAATTTCACCGCGGTTTTCTTTCTGCAACTGACTGTGAGGGGTTGATTGTCGATCTCAGATTTAATGGCGGAGGTAATGTTTCTGCCTTACTTTTAGAAAAACTTGCACGTCGTCGCCTAGGATTTGATCAAAGCCGTTGGCTTGGTTATGTCAGTTATCCTGCGGATAGTCCTGCAGGCCCCATGGTAGCCCTTACTAATGAGTATGCTGGTTCTGACGGAGATATCTTTTCTCACAGCTTCAAAATGATGAAACTGGGCCCCCTTATTGGCAAACGGACTTGGGGGGGAGTGATTGGTATTTGGCCTCGTCATACCCTGGCGGATGGGGGAACAACTACACAGCCGGAATTTTCCTTTTGGTTTTCGGATATCGGTTGGAAAATTGAGAACTACGGGGTCGAGCCAGATATAGAAGTTGAGATTACGCCTCAAGATTACGTCAATAAGCGAGATCCGCAATTAGATAGAGGTATTGAGGAAGTATTGAAAATTATCAAAGAGCGCCCTGGACTTAAGGTTCCTGAAGGTACGGTTCGTCCCGATCTTAGCTTTCCAAGGTTACCAGATATTGAGCAGAGATGAAAAATCTACTTGGAAAGTTCTTAAAAAGGTGAGAATGTTGGACTCTCATAAAATTCAAGGCAAGCTAAGCCACTCATGAAAAAAGATACTCAATCTCCCATAAAAAAAAATGGCCATCGTCACGATCGGCATGTTGCACGAATTGCAGCTGTGCAAGCCCTTTATCAAATTGAACAAGTGCAGATCAAAGCAAGTGTAGTGATAAAAGAATTTATTGAGCATCGATTTGTAATGGGTGTAGACCAAGAGAAAGCTCTCAAAGTTGATCAAATTCTGTTTACCAACCTTGTTGAGCTGACAGAAATACGAGCAAAGGATATTGATTCAATCATTTCGGGAGCTCTTTCTCAAGAGTGGTCACTTTTCAGGCTAGAATATCTTTTGCGAGCTATCTTAAGGGTAGGGTGTGCTGAAATGCTGCTGGATAAAGGAACACCAATTCCCGTTATCATCAATGAATATGTAACGATCACACATGAGTTTTATGCAGGAAAAGAACCAGGCTTTGTGAATGGTATCTTAAACAAAATTGCCCAGACTCTTGGACTGATAACACAACTGGAAGATCCAGCTGAAGCAGCACCTGAGGTGGTAAACTTCTTAAAAGATCCAAAAACTACGGAAGCAACTACCTGGGAAGATGAAGGGGGTGCTTCTTAGAAGCCGGAACCTTTTTACTCTTCCTGCCCTATCTGCAGAAAAGCCAGGCTATAATTTAAACTTAAAACCTTTATACATTTTAGAGATTGTTTATATTAAATGTTATTCAAATTCGATTATAAATTTTTCAATAATTCCAACTGTACTTTGATGACCATTTGTGATGATTAAATAATAAATTATTACAATTTTTAAAGAGCTCATCTTAATGAAGATTATTCTAGGAATTGATACAACACTCGACCAATGTAGCGTTGCTCTTTTAAGGGGTACAGAGTGTCTTTCTGACTCACAGCAAATGCAGAGGGGGCAGGCTGAGATCTTGATGCCAAAAATCATTACGCTTTTAAGGAAAGCAGACGTCTCTTTCTCAGATTTGAATATGATCGCAGTAACCGTAGGCCCTGGTTCTTTTACTAGCTTACGGATTGGTCTTGCTACGGCAAAAGGTTTAAGTTTGGCAGCCCAAATTCCGATTGTAGGCTTTAAAACCTTTGAAGTTTTAGCACATTCTATACCTACCTCCGAAAACAACGACAGCAATCTACTGGTTGCCATAGATTCATTGCGTGCAGACATATACTGCCAACTTTATAACCCGCAATTGATCGAAATTGAATCCGCAACTACCCTTTTTCCTGAGGATATTCTCAATTACACGGGTTTTAAAAATTTGCGAGCTATTGGCAATGGAATTCATGCATTAAAGGAACAACTTAGTCAGTATCATCCCCACGTCATTTTCCCAGAGCTAGGAGCATCTCCAACTTCTGAAGTTCTCTGTCAGATGGCTATGAAACTTTCACCATTAGATTATCAGAACTCGGATCTGCGAGCATGCCAGCCATTTTATCTTCGTCCCCCAGATGTAACCCTACCTAGATGACTTTAAATTTCCGCATTATACCTTTTGAATTAAACCATCTTGAAGCTGCCTGTGTATTGCATCGAGTATGCCTTGAAGAATGTTGGTCTCTTGTAACGCTTAAAGAGACGATGGCTGACTCTACGGTTACTGGCTTTACAGCTGTGCCAATTGTTCTCTCTGATCCCCTAATAGGATTTATTGTTGTGCGTATTATCCAGGAAGAAGCAGAAATTCTTACGTTAGTTGTATCTCCTTACTCGAGACGTCAAGGAGTAGGAAGAGCTCTTATAAAAGAAGCAATTAATGTAATATATAGTAAAGGTGCGCAATATATTTATCTTGAAGTTGCTGAGAATAATGTCGCAGCCTTAAAATTATATTCTTTATTCGAAGCAGAGAAATACGGAGAAAGATCTGGATACTACTCCAGCAAGCAAGGATATAAAGAAGCAGCTATCTTACTAAAGATAAAAAAAAATTGAATTAATTGAAGATTTTTCTTGCATTTATTTTCAAAATGTAGTCTATCCAAGTATACTTTTACGAAGAGAGATATTAATCAAAGAAAATATTTTCTTGCTTTTTTGAGAAATTATAAATAAACATTCTTATTCAATATTAAAAAAAGGAAGTAATATTATGAGAAATA
>JACVCA010000089.1 GCA_016742295.1 Alphaproteobacteria bacterium
AAAGGGAACCCAATGATACGTCTCGGCCATGATTTACTAAAAACTAAACAAAAGCTTACTGTAGGCTCCAAAACTTATACTTATTTCAGCTTAGATATAGCCGAAAGAAATATTGGTGATCTCTCTAGGTTGCCATTTTCTTTAAAAGTTTTGCTTGAAAACCTTTTGCGATGTGAAGATAGCAAAACTCTTAATATTGAAGATATCCATGCAATCGCAAAATGGGTAGAAACAAGAACTAGTACGCGGGAGATTGCCTATCGGCCAGCACGCGTCCTTATGCAAGATTTTACTGGAGTACCAGCTGTTGTTGACCTTGCAGCCATGCGAGAAGCCCTCCTAGCGCTAGGGGGTAAACCTAACCAGATTAACCCTTTGACTCCTGTAGATCTAGTTATTGATCATTCAGTAACGGTTGATTCCTATGCTAATCCAAATGCATTTCAAAAAAATGTTGATATGGAGTTTCAACGTAATCGGGAACGTTATGCTTTTTTAAGATGGGGGCAAAATTCACTGCGCAATTTTCGCGTGGTGCCTCCCGGAACAGGCATTTGCCATCAAGTAAATCTCGAATATTTATCTCAAGTCGTGTGGACGCTGGAAGAGGAGGGCGAGATTTATGCTTATCCCGACACTCTTGTTGGCACTGATAGTCATACAACAATGGTCAATGGTTTGGCTGTTTTGGGGTGGGGAGTGGGTGGCATTGAAGCCGAAGCTGTCATGTTAGGGCAACCAATTTCTATGGTAATTCCCGAGGTTATGGGTTTTAAAATCACAGGCGCTATGCGTGAAGGTGCTACTGCTACAGATCTAGTGCTTACCGTTACAGAAATGTTACGACAAAAGGGAGTGGTCGGAAAATTTGTTGAATTTTATGGCCCTGGTTTGGATCATCTGAGTCTTGCTGACCGTGCTACAATTTCAAATATGGCACCTGAATATGGAGCTACGTGTGGATTTTTCCCGATTGATCAAGAGACGATTAATTATTTGCGGTTTACTGGACGAAATGAAGAAAGGATTAAATTGGTTGAGGCCTATGCAAAGGTACAAGGTCTATGGCGCAATCATAAAACACCTGACCCGATATTTACCGAGACGCTTGAACTTAATCTTGCTGATATTGAACCAACACTTGCTGGTCCCAAAAGGCCCCAAGATAAAGTTTTAATATCTGAAGCCGTGAAATCTTATCGAGATGCGTTGAAAGGAGAGATTGTTTTAAAGAAGCCTATTAATATTAAGCTAGGTGAAATGTCATTTGAACTTGATCATGGCAGTGTCGTGATTGCAGCAATCACAAGTTGCACCAATACATCCAACCCTTCAGTCATGGTGGGAGCAGGCCTACTAGCACGTAAGGCCCTTGCAAAAGGCTTAAGCTCGAAGCCGTGGATTAAAACTTCTCTGGCGCCGGGCTCACAAGTGGTTACGGATTATCTAGAAAAGGCTGGCCTTGATAAAGACTTGCAAGCCCTTGGATTTTATCTGGTAGGATATGGATGTACGACTTGTATAGGTAATTCTGGTTCTTTACTTGCCCCGATAGCTCAGGCTATTGATGACCATAATTTAGCGGTGGCAGGGGTACTCTCTGGTAATCGTAACTTTGAAGGCCGTATTCATTCCCAGGTAAAGCTTAATTATTTGGCGTCACCTCTATTGGTGGTGGCCTATGCCCTTGCTGGATCGATGAATATCGATCTTTATAAAGACCCGCTTGGCACTGGCCACGACGGGCAACAAGTTTATCTCACGGACATTTGGCCCACAAATCAGGAAATTGCCGACACTGTTAGTCAAAACCTTACGCCTGAAATGTTTAGAGCACGCTATGCTGATGTCTTTACGGGTGATGAGATATGGAAAAATCTTTCAGATACCCAGAGCTTAACTTACGCTTGGATAGAGAACAGTACATATGTCAAGCATCCGCCATTTTTTACGAATATGAACGAGAGCCCTGAAAAGCTTAAATCTATCCTGGGTGCTAGACCGCTTGCAATGCTGGCTGATAGCGTGACTACAGATCATATTTCACCTGCTGGGTCCATTAAGAAAGATAGCCCTGCAGGAAGATACCTAATGGATCTCGGGGTATTGCCTGAAGATTTTAATTCATATGGCTCCCGGCGTGGAAATCATGAAGTTATGATGAGGGGAACCTTTGCAAATATCCGCCTTATGAATGAAATGACGATCGGTACGCAGGGAGGAGTTACGCGTCATATGCCAGATGGCGAGATGATGTCAATTTATGATGCAGCCATGCGTTATCAAGCGGCAGGGACTCCTTTGGTTATTATTGCAGGGAAAGAATATGGTACAGGATCATCGCGCGATTGGGCCGCAAAAGGAACACGACTTTTAGGTGTTAAAGCTGTCATTGCTGAGAGCTTTGAACGTATCCATCGCTCAAACCTGATTGGTATGGGAGTCCTGCCTCTGGTCTTTAAAAAGGGGGTTTGTCGGTTGAAGCTTGGTCTTGATGGCACAGAAACCTATGATATTTTTGGTTTTGAGGAAAATATTATCCCAGCTATGGATATTAGCTGTACGATTAACTATGCAGATGGGCGTAAAGAAACCATTTCACTAATATGTAGGCTTGATACGCTTGATGAGATTGAATACTATCAGCATGGTGGTATCTTGCATTATGTTTTGAGAGAGTTGGCAGGAAGCGGGAAGAGTTAATACAAGTTCGTAATAATATAATCTTCGTTCCTTATGAGAGTTCATTCTTTATGCTCGGCTGCAAACTCTTTAACGACCTTTTCAATATAATCGCAAAAAGCTTTGACTTTTCCAATATTACGCATTTGTTTTAAATAAACCATATAAATATTAACTTGAGGGCCTTGAACATCAGGTAGGATTTGCACCAAATTAGAGTTTTTTAGCAAAAGAGATTCTTTCGAAAAGCTTACAATGCCATGTCCTTTCTCCGCAGACATTAACATCGAGCGTAATGAGTTTATTTTTAAGAAGGGTATGCGGGGGTCTCCGTCCTCCCGTCCTATTTTCAAATGCCAGTCCATATTTTCCGAAGGAAAAGTTTCTTCTTCCCCAAAGGCAATCAGATGGTGATGATCTAAATCCTTAATAGTTCTTGGTTCTCCCATATTTTTGAGATAATCAGGGCTTGCATAAAGCCTTCTGCGCCAAGTTAGAATTTGTTGCTTCGTGATCAGAGGGGAATCAATGCAATCTGTACAAAGTGCGATATCTACCTTATTTTTAATAATATCTAACTTACTATCATTAGATATAAGAGAAAGATAAAGGTTTGGATACTCTGCAATAAATTGATCAATATAATACGTAAACCAGGTATCAAGTAAGCCTGAATCTAAGAATACACGCAACTCGCCTTCGATTTGGCTTTCGTCGTTCTTAAAGATTTGTCTTATTAATTCAAAGCGTGCAAATATTTTCTCAACTTCTTCAAATAAAACCTTTCCTTGATGGGTGAGAGTTATACCACGCGTATGCCTTTCAAGGAGTTTGGTATTCAATCTTGATTCCAGATTTGCAATACTTCTACTTAAAGCAGGTTGGCTTACTTGACTTTCGCGTGCGGCAGCTGTGATATTTCCTGCTTTTGCTACATGATAAAATAACTTAAAATTATTCCAATTCATTAATATTCCTGAAATAAATAATTCGTTCCTAAATACATGTAAATAAATTGCTTCTCATATTAAATAATTAAAACTTCAATAATTTTATCTATTACATGTTAACTATGCAAATCTTATTCTATTGTTCTTTTGTATTAAAAGCCCTTCGATTGACTTCCACACGGAACTTCTTTTCAAGAGCATAAATGTATTGATCAATAATATCATTAGATAGCATAGTTGTAACCCGTTCTGAAAAATCCTTAAATTCTTTCGACTCAGGTACTATTTTTATACCAATAATTTCCTTATTTTGCACCACTAAATAACCATCTTGAGCACGCCCAAAGACTGCTTTCCTAATTTCACTTTCAAAAATTTGTTTCTTAATGTCCGTAGGAATTTCAGTTGCTTTAACATCATCGGTACGGGCAAGCTTCGTGTTCACAGACACTTTGATTTTACGTTTTGCTGCTGCTTGTACAAGCGGAAGTCCCTCGTTTACTTCTTTTTGAATTTGCTCGGCAAGAATTTTACTTGCTTCAGTCTGCTTCTCAAGGCGCCAAGCAGAGGAAACATCTGCTTTAACAACTTCGAAAGGTTTCACAGTTTTTGGAGTGATAGTATCCACGCGCACCAAGACATAAGAACCCTTGCCTGCATCAATGAGAAGTGGGTCTGTACCCACTTCATTGGTAAAACCTTCCTTATAGATCGCTTGAATAACTTCTGGTTGAAGCGTTTCATTGCTAAGAGCTTTATCAAGTTTGCTGTCTTTTGCAATCTTTTGTAGCTTAAGGATCTTAAGATCAAATTTCTTAGCTAACTCATCAAGAGTTGCACCTTCTGCGAGAGAGTCTTCAATTTTATTGGTGATTTCAAGCATCAAATTATCAGCTTTTTCTTTTCTAAGTTCCTTCAAAATGAGTTCATTTTCTTGGCGGTTAGGTAATCCACCTTTGATTTCATCACGTCGCCTATCAAAGCCAGCAGAAATTTCTTCATCAGAGAGTACCACTTTCTTTTCTATATCCTTAGGGGAGATAACAAGAGCTGTTAAATTACGATATTCTGGTGCTTCAAACTGGCTTTTATGAGCATCATAATAAGTCTTTAAATCTTGAATACTAGGATTTAAAATGCCTGGCATGTCCGCAGGCTTAATAATTGCAATATCTACGAGGCGTTTTTGGTATTGCCACTCATAAAGAGCCTTGACCAGCGTTAAAGGGGCTTGTACCCCAGCTATCAGAGCCTGCATAAGCTGGTTGCGTCTGATTTCACCTCGCAGTATGCTAACATATTCTTTTTCGTTTATGTGCATAATTTCTAGCATTCTCACAAAACGCTCTTTATCAAAACTGCCATCTTTTTCAAAGAATGTTGGATCGCTTTGGATCTCTTGTTTTACTTGAGCATCTGTAACCGCAAGTCCCATGTGGTCCGCTTCAAGGTCTAAGATCTTCTCAGTGATCATTCGTTGTAATGTCGAGTTGATCAGACCTAGTTTCCGTGCTTTGTCAGCATCAATTTGCTTTCCTGAACGAATTTGTAAATTTATAAGATCACGTCTGAAAGCTTTTTCTAGCTCGAGTTCAGAGATTTTATGGCCTCCAACCGTGGCAACAACTTGATTACTTCTGCCGCCGGGGCGCAACATATCTCCAACCCCCCACAATACAACAAAGCAGACAATAAGAATGGCGAAAAAGCCTCGGATAAGCCAGGATTGTGAGGCATTGCGCAAGTTTTGCAACATAAAATTTAAGTCCTTTAAAGATATAATATTTCCCGGATCATACCTATCAAATAAGAATTCGGCAAGGAATTATAGTTTTATTCATTTACAATAGAGGAAAGCCGGTTCAAAGGAGGGTGTATGATATAGAATAAGTACAGATCATAAGACATAACTTGATAATTATATTCAAAATAATTTAGCTTAAGAATTACGCGTAAAATATCCCAGGTAAGCCCTCTAGGTCCAAAAGAGAATTTCTGCTATAGAATAATCTTATTCTAATAAGAAATCTAAGGTTAATTAATGTATCCTCCCCTTATTATCGGCAACTGGAAAATGAATGGTAATGTTGAATTTGCTCGTGATCTTGCTGCTGAAATAATTGATCGATCCCAAGTAAACTCTTTGAAAGGCCAGGTTGTTTTATGTCCTTCATTTGTACATCTAACCTTGGTAAGACACAGGCTATTAGGCACGAATATAGCTTTAGGTGCTCAAGATTGTCATTGGGCTGATCAAGGAGCTTATAC
>JACVCA010000090.1 GCA_016742295.1 Alphaproteobacteria bacterium
TTAAATTGGAATATTCTTAGATCATAATTCTCAATGTCCATATCTGTAGCATAAAGATAGTCCCACTGTATGAAAAAATTTAGAATAACGCTTAGAATTATATGTGAATAAAATTTCATTATTATAGGCCTTCTCTAAAAACAAATTGGTTATGACTGAAGTTACTCAGTCTATTTTGTAAAGCTTCTTGGTATTAAGGTCAATTGAAGCTCTCAGCACTTTCTATTAGATGGTTTTTTAAACATGATGACAATAAATACCCTCTCTCCTTTTTTATTGAAAGGCTTATCTATTATTAATAAGGCAATGTTGTAAGAAGTTTAGATTTCCTTCATAATTTCTAAATAAAGATTTCTAAGATTTTATAAAACGCTTAAGAAATAAAGGTAAACCTCCCAAAGTTATCATTATAGCCATGGACTTAACCCGCTATTGAGGACACAGATTTCCAAAGAGCATTTATTAAAGGTAGAATGCTTAAGAAAGGAAGATGTGTAATGGAAAAAGAAATTCGTCAGTATGATAAGGAGTTTAAGGAGCAAGCGATACGTCTATATATGAGTCGAGAGACGTCTTTTCCAAAATTAGAAAAGAGCTTGGTATTCCTGCTTCAACGTTAGCTGCTTGGGTAAGAGCTCACCTAAGAACAACAGAGAAAAGCTCGTTTTCTTCTTTTCTGCATGAAGAAATAATGAACCTAAGGAAAGAATTAAGTCATTTAAGGGAAGAGCGGGATATCTTAAAAAAAGCCTTAGCCATTTTCTCAAAGGCGAAGGTCTAAAGCTTTATGCTTTTATGAAATTACACCAGCATGAGTTTAGGGTTGGGAAAATGGCAACTATATTAGGTGTATCTCGAGGTGGGTTTTATAAGTTCGTTAAAGGGAGGAGAAATGCTCATCAAGAAAGAGAGTTTTATTTGGTGAAACGGATTACTATTCTTTTTGAAGAAAGCCGTCAAACTTATGGCAGCCCTTGGATCCATGCAGTCCTTAAGACGGAAGGAGAAAAGGTAAGCCTCAAAAGGGTTGCTCGTTTGATGCGAGAGCATGGCCTTATTGCCAGAAAAAAACAACGCTTTAAGATCACGACAAAGGCCGATAAACGCTTACCTGTTGCTGAGAACTTATTACAGCGTGATTTTACGGCTCAAAGACCTAATGAAAAATGGGCCTCTGATATCACGTATGTATGGACAGCCGTTGGTTGGTTATACGTTGCTGTGATTCTTGATCTTTTCTCACGGCAAGTTGTAGGATTGAGTATGAGTCAAAGACAAACAAAGGACCTTGTTATAAAGGCATTAAAACAAGCCATTCTCCATAAAGGACAGCCTCAGGCTTTAGTCCATCATTCTGATCGAGGAAGCCAATATGCCAGCCATGACTTTCAGGATCTCTTAAAAGCTTATGGGATAAAGCCAAGTATGAGTGGGACTGGCAATTGTTATGACAATGCTGCGATCGAGAGTTTCTTTGCAACACTTAAAGGAGAGTGTACATTCTTTGAATATTATAAAGATCGAGACCAGGCGAAAAATAGTATTTTTGATTATTGTTTTATTTTCTAGTCGCCTGTTAAAAAGCCATTTTAGTGATTAGGTTAAAGGAAGTTAAGCCAGGAGAGAGAAATGGTCTTTCAAAGAGCATATAAAAAATAAAGAACAAAAGATTCCTGAACCACTTTAGGAGGAGCCTAAAGTTGTGACCAATAGCGGAGAAGATCGCATTGATTTTATCTCCAAGCCTTCCCTTAAGGTAATTCCTTCCTAAATGCCCATCGTTTTTAAGATGACCAATGACTGCCTCAATAACGGTCCGCCGCTTCATTTCTTTTTTAATTTGAGGAGCAAGGCGCTTTTGTCCTGATTTAAAGACATTAAGCTTTAAAGAAGGGTCATGGCCTCGATAGCCCTTATCCACGTAAATACGCTGGGGTTTCACTCCCATATCTTGAATATATTGATCGATCGCCTCTTTAAGAGTGTGCCCATCATAAGGATTGCCATGCAAGGCTTTTGATTGAAGCACAAAATGTCCTGCCTTGCTGGGCTTCACTGTTGTAATGACAGACACTTTGCAGCCGAACTCATAAGGTTTATGGGCTTTCCCTTTGCTAATGCATTCAACCTCTGGAGCATGCCAAGATAAGAGCTTATTCTTCTCTTGGGTCTTTTGGTTATAAATTTGCCTGGCTTTAAGAAAGGCCTCAAGAAGCCCTTGGCTCATTTGAGGAGCTTTTCTCTCCACGTCCCGCATGAGCCTCCCCAAATAAGTGTGAAGCTTTCTCATGGCTTTTTTGGCTCTCTTCATTTGTTTGGCATGACGATAACGTTGCACCATGATCAGGGTTTGTTTAGCAACCCTCACATAGCTCTGACGCAAGTTTATGCCTTTAGCTTTTGCCAGCTCACCCAGCCTTTCAATAGCCTTATAATGAAGCTTTGCATCGGTTGGAAACGTCACGGCTTTTTCCTGAACTGTTGTGTCCACAGAGATCTTTGTGAGATCTTGGGGTTTAAGAGCTTTTGTCTTTAGGCCCACAACCAAACTCTCTTGCAGTAATGCCGTTAAAGACTCATCACCCACTCGCTTTCGCCAATGGGTCATGGAAGATCTTTCAATCGGAAACTTATGTTGAAAGAACGCCTCTCCACAAAAGAGCTGAAAATACGGATTCTCAACCCACCTCGCGCACACTTCTTCATCAGATAGAGCAAAAATATGCTTGAGAATATGAAGCCCAATCATCATTCGAGAAGGAATCCCTGGTCGGCCATTTTCACAAAAAAATTGGCCGTAATGAGTATCCAACCCTGCCCAATCGATCATTCCAGCCAGGAGAACAAGCTCATGCTTCATATTGATGATATTATCAAGTCTTTGTCGGAATAAGTCTTGCTGATTATTCTCTTTATGTTTAAGGGGGGGCATATTTTTTCCATAAAAAATTGCAAGGTTTTGAGCATTGTCCTACTCTTTTCTTGCAATCATTCTAGCAAAATATAACCTTAAAACATAGAGCCTACCTATATCCTTCCCCCTTTTTAACGGAAAACTAAATAAAACAGGGAGAATGGCTGCACCCCCCTTTACAACATTTTTTAATTTTCTATTGCTATATAACCTCTTGTTGTTTTTGGCCGAGCTGCTTTTACCATTCGCCTTTCTGGATTGTATATAACTATAGCATGCGGGTTTTTATCTTTTATGCTTACGCTTGATGTTGTAGATTTACTACTATTTGAAGTCGAATTTTCATCATCATCTATACTTGATGATGAGGAACTATTACTACTTAGACTCGAATTGGAAGAAAAATAAGATTTTAATGATTTATTGGAAGTAGATGAGGAAGCACCTTTTACAATACTAATTCCTCTCTGCATAAGCTTTTTTCTATGTTCTGTTTCATACTCTAGGCGCTCTAGATTAGAAGCCGTTGTTTTTCTGTGTTGAACAGCAAGGCCATCTTCCTTTTTCATGATCTGAATGATTTTTTTTCTTTCTCGAGCAACTAAAGGAAATAATCTATGCCTTTTTGGATTAATTTTGGAAAGATTTTCATCTATTCCGTAATAATTTTCATCAAATTCCTTCTTATGCAAAGATCTTATTACTTTTATTTCATTTGAAGTAAAGTCTTTCTCCTTAAGATAAGTGGTGGATGCATGCTTTATAAAATCAGCTTGAAATTTTGCAACCTCATCTGAATCGTTTATTGTTGAATTTTCATTTTCTAGCAATTCACTTAAAACTTGAAGAGCTCCAGTTTGTTTTAATATTTCATCTCTTTTTACCCTCAGGCTAGTTGCTTCCTTCTTAACTTTATGTGTGGATGGATATTTTTGAATGAAGGTTTCTTCTTCAAATTCTGAAACTGTTGAAGCCACCACTTGAGCTTGAGAAGTAAAAGCTATAAATGTAAGAGAGACAGTTGTATTATTAAGGATTTGCTTTAGTTTTTCGATTTGCATATTTTTTCTCCTAATCTTAATTTAAGGCAGCTTCATATCTGCCTGGTAACATTTAAATCTAAAAATTTCAATTTTAGGATCCTCAAAAAAGTTGTAGATACTAAATCTACTTAAAATATAGGTAGATTATTGCTTTTAGAAATAACTTGTCTAAAGGCCAGGTTTGGGTCACATTGATAGTAAGAATGTATTACTATCAAGCGTGCCTATTTAAGTATAAATATTTGGAAGAAAAAAGAAAACTAGCCTAAATATGCGGACCCGTAAAGCAAATTTCCCTTTCTACCAAAATTATATGTATTTGAAAACAATAAGTGGGATAGAGTTTACAGGTAGAGAAATTGATATTATTGCTTGTCTTCTCAGTGGACGCTCTGCAAAAACTATAGCTTCTCTTCTAGGGATGGCTGAAAGCACAGTTACTACTCATATCCGTAATATTATGCTAAAAATTGAGAGTAACTCCCGTGACAGTATACGGGACTTTATCGAAAAATCTGATAAATTTTCGCTTATAAAGAAGCACTATTTAAATTTATTAGTTAATACTTTATTTAAGCAACAGCTTCAAAAAATATCAGCACTCATAAGGACAAATAATTATGTTTGCTTAATCGTATATGAAAGAAACGATAGCTCCCATACAGACTTTATTCATCAACTTGAAAATTATTTAAATTTTGCAGGCATTAAAACAATCCTTGCCTCTCAAAAGCAGCGAAATCTTTTTCCCCATCTTATAGATAAATTAGAAGCTCAAGCTGTAAGCCATATTATCTACAATATGTCTGAAAATATGATATCGCAACTTCAAGAAAATGATAGTAAAGAAATATCCCAAATTAAAAATCTTATTAGATACTCCCAACAGACACATAACTCAATTATATTTCTGCTAGAAGACATAAAATCTGCTCCAGAGCTCCCTCAAGAAATTTGTGAAGCAAGTTGTGTAAGTATTAGCAAGCAGGAAAATTTCCACTTATCAATTTTTGAAATCCTGAAAAAGCTCTTTTTCTCTTTAAGTTTTGATAAAATTATTGAAGAATTCAACCAAAAATATGAAAAAATTCATGGAGACGTAAGTCAATCTTTCTCTCAAACTAATTTAAAAGATGATAAGCTTTTGCAAATTGAACAGCCAATTCGTAACAGTGCATTAATAAACTACTTTAAAAGAGAAAAGATAGGGTTGTATGCAATTAGTTTTGTCTGTCTTATCTTAGGTAGCGCTAGTTTTTTCTTTTTAACATTTGACTCTAAAAAACCAGTTACAACAAGCAAATACAATCAAGAGATCTCAGACTCTACATTTATTCGAGCGGATCTGCCCCTTCCTAATGAGAATGCAATTTTATTGCGTACTCATATTATTACCAAAATTAAAGACACCTTAAAAAAGCAACCAGGTATTTGGACAATCGCTATTATAGGGCCAGGAGGCGCAGGTAAAACCACTTTAGCTAGGCAATATGCAAAATCTCAGAAAGCATCTGTAATTTGGGAGATCAATGCAGAAACACATGAAAGCTTGATAAATTCCTTTGAAAAATTGGGGTATGAATTCTCTAAAACTGCAGAAGAAAAAAATGCGTTAAAAGAATTACAAAACATACAAGACTTGAAAGAAAGAGAAGAGAAAATACTTTTATTCGTAAAACAGAGATTAAGATCCCATCCAAACTGGTTGCTCATTTATGACAATGTTGAAAATTTTATCGATATTCACAATCACTTTCCATCAGATATAAATGGATGGGGAAAAGGACAAATAATAATAACAACCAGGAATAACAATATTAAAAACTGGAGTTTTGTAAATAATGCCTTTCAAATAGATGAATTAAGCTCTCAAGAAAAATTAACTCTCTTTCTTAAAATTATGAAAATTGTAAATTTGGACAAAATTCATT
>JACVCA010000091.1 GCA_016742295.1 Alphaproteobacteria bacterium
TAGCCTAATCAGCCCTGGTCAGTTTTATGGATCCCTCAGTGAAATTTGGACTTCAATTTGTCCCTGATGAAGAGGAGGCTACTCCTTCCCTTCCAACAGTCAGTTCAACCCCCACTAAAGGCAAGGATGGGAATGTTGTGACTTTGGATTCATTCCGTAAAAAACCCTAGCTTTATAAGGTTTTTCTTAATGAGCTGTCCACCCCCCATCAATAGATAAGGCTGCACCTGTTATATTGGCCGTTTCAGGGCTACATAAAAACAATACTAGTGCTTCAATCTGCTCGACAGTAACAAACGTCTTGGTCGCATGTTCAGCTAACAAAACATCATTAATAACCTGTTCTTTAGAAAGCCCTCGTGCTTTAGCGGTTGATTCAATTTGATTTTCAACTAATGGCGTCCAGACGTATCCTGGACAAATTGCATTACAGGTTACCCCAAACCCACCCCCTTCCAGAGCTGCCACTTTAGTGAGCCCCACAAGGCCATGCTTAGAAGCAACGTATGCTGCCTTTAACGGCGAAGCCACCAGGCCATGGGCAGAGGCAATGTTAATAATTCGACCCCATTTACGCTGTTTCATAAAAGAAAATACTGCCTTGGTTGTATGAAAAGCTGCTGATAGATTTAGGGCAATAATTGTATCCCACTTATCATCAGGAAAATCTTCGAGGGGACTTACAAATTGGATTCCCACATTATTTACTAGAATATCGATGCCCCCAAATTTCTTTTCAGCCTCGCTCATCATATCGTGGATTTGTTTCGGGTCCGCCATATCAGCTGGATTGTAATGCACTTGGCCTAGGGAAAGAGTTCTAAGATCTAGGATGATCTTATCGATAAGAGCTTTATCTCCCAACCCATTAAGAATGATATTAGCGCCTTTTCGAGCCAACGCTGTAGCAATGGCCAGTCCTATTCCACTTGTTGAGCCGGTAATAAGTGCAGTTTTATTTGAAAGCATGGGCTTAACCTCACTTTATATTTATAAAAATAATTAGTTTAAAGAATCTGGCTTAAGACCATACTCTAATATTTTATTCGAAGAGCAACGTATTCATTCTCCTCATTTGCTTCAATATAAAGACATTCATTGGGATTCAAATTATTAGTATATATATACTCTTCGTCAGTTTTAGCGTTTATGGGGATCCTTTTATGAGTATTTAATAAACCATCAAATGTCCCGTAGATGATCACATCAACTCCTACAATAGTCCAATTATAACCATTCACCTTAATTTTACTTGTAGTAATGTTAGATGAATTTCTTGAATTCGCGTTTGCTAAATTAGTATTCGTTAAAATATCAGATGATGTTAATTTAGGGCATTGCATCATTTTCTTCAAATAATCTTCACCTTCTTTCATATCTTTACTAACAAGATTTCTATTTCCAGCCTCTTTTCCTTCCAAATATTCGAAAATTCTTCCTTTTATTTCTGGAGGAGTACTATTTAATCCTGAGGCTTGGACAACTGTTGTAGATAAGAACATTAACGGTATAATTAAATTTATTTTGTAGATCATCTTTTTACTTAATTTATTAACCTATATTTAAAATAATATATAAGTCTTAATATTTTATTAAATACGCAGTTTACAATATTATAAAATTTCTAACGGAAGATCTGACTTTGTACATACCACTTGGTTACATCATCAAAAGGTATTTTATAAATAGAATTAAAATTTAAACTGAGAAGTAGAGGTTAAAAATAGGCCAGAAAGATAAGAATAAATTTTAATTAGATATTTTTAAGTATAATCTTAAAATAATAAAATCATAAAGCTAGAAAAACTAAAAAGCAATTTGATCAAGTTGACGAGGGAAAATGTCCATTGATTTTACTGAATTTTTTCTGAGGACCGTCATCTCTTCTATAAAGACATGAGGTTTCCTATCAACGATATTCATCATCATCTTACCCGTTTTATTCAAAGGACGAAAACCTAAAGCAGGAGGGTCGATATGGAGCATGATAACCTGAAATCAACGTATCGCCCTCAAGACGGTCCTGTTCTCAAATCTTATCTTGATCTTTAATTACCTATCTTTGGTTAAATGCTTCAAGACAGTAAAAAGAATCCAAACAAGCTATAGGAATTTAGTTCAGCTTTATAATAACAGTTTTTCTCAGTCAGCTTTTAATGTACAAACACCGGAATATATTTATAATGCTGGACTTTAAAGGCCTTGAGGGAGAGTAAGTATCTAATTGCTAAGATAAATTTTTAACAACATTTTCTTGCTCGAAAACTATTTTTACAACAAAGCTAGAATTTTTAGGTTTGTTCTGGCTTTGTTGAACTTACAGATGGCTCTTCAAGATCATCACCAAGAATTCCTCGCAAATAGGTAGAATAATCTTTCCTAAGCTCAGATTCCTTCCCTATTATTCGCCCAAGGCTTTTGAGAAAGTGTTTACCTTGTCTCTTTGCATGCTTTCCAGTTAGAATAGGTGCGTAATAGATACTATCTTTAGGAATGGGGGGCAGAAGTTCTTGCTTTGTATCTTTTAATGATAGCCAAGATAAAGGAGTGCTTACAAATACCTCTTTATCAACAATTAAAATGTTCGATTTACAATATAGTGAAGGATGGACGATGAGGCTTAAGTTCATTGCTTTTACGGTTCTATGATATTGTCTAGCAACATCTTCTAATGGCTGAGTTATACGATTGTCCTTAGGCATGTGAGGCCTTCTTGTCGTAACTGCTTCTTTAAGCTGGCTCATAACTTGTTCAAATAGTTCATAACCTTTATTAGAAGTATAAAGTCTAAGTGAAAGACTTGGGGTTTTAATTGAAGCAATCCAGGGAATAAAATAATTTTTAAGAAAGTTTAATGATACTTCACAAGAGCTCAAAATAATCATCTTTGTGGCTTTTTCTGTGATAGCTTCTTTTAAAAATTCCTGATGGTCTTCTACTGTTATGAGTGAACGTTTATTTTTATGCTTTCCTTCGTGAGAATGAGAAGAGCTTGACCCTTCATCAGTTTGACGGGTAGCAAGAAAAGAAGAGTAAGTAAGGCTCAAGGGCTCATCATGATGGATGCATGTTGATAAAGGGGGCGAGTGCTGCGCTTCATGCTCATGAGGAGTTTGAGAAGACCAAGCAACTGAAATCGGACTTGTTAACATTAGGAGAAGTAATAATTTTATCACAGTACAGTCAACCTTCATAATCATAAAACTAAGTAATATTTATTTCTTTTTCGAAATAAGTTTTTAAGAGTTTATGTTTAAGCGTTTTGCGATAGTTATAATTCTTTCTGAACTATCCTTAATTTTTAGATTACTCTCTTAAAACAACACTTTTTATAGGCAATCGCTCTAATTACCACACTATTAGATAAAATACAATGTAACTTATATCTTTGCTTTTTTCAACCTTATGAAAAACTCTAAGATTAGCTTACACGTATGTAAATGCGTAGCACAGTATACTCCTAATACATTCCTGTAGTACCTTACTTTCGTTCCTGTAAGTTGACCCAATCTCGAATGATAAGCCCTCCTCTAAGGAATTCTCTTATACTTCTTCAACCTCTACAGATAAACACTTCTCTCTTATTTGCTCTGTTTGTTGTGGCCATACATGCATTTTGAAATCTTTCTTCAACTACATAATCACTTTTAACTGACTGGGGTGTATGATTATCTTATTTCTTAATAAGGTTAGACAATCGTCACATATGCTTTTTCATATTTAAGGAGGTTAATGCTCTACCCTCTTAAAGATAAATAAATCCCTCTGGCTCAACCTACAGTATGTCTTAAAGGTAATGCAGATAATTTAAAAAGCTTAAAACAGCCATAAAGAAATTGCTAAAAACCGAAGAGCATCATGGCTATAAAAGGCTAAATAATCATATAGAGATATCTCATTAAGCTACAAGATGAAGTAAGGTGCCATTTCAAGAAGTTTTGATCACAAATCCGCTAACTTGCCAAAGCCGTAATAAGATCTCATCACCCAGGAAGAGCTAAAGTTTAGCTTGAAATTAAGATGAAATAAACAACAGATTATCATTTACTTTAATATTATTATCTTCTTCTACCCTCTCGTTCTCTTCTAAATACTCTTTTTTCTCGAAACTCTCTATTTCTCTCTCTCCAAAATTCCCGTCTTGGATAAATCCTTTCTCCAATAATGACTTCTTCAGCTTCAATAATCGGGTTAATTGGCTCAATAATAAAATCTAGACCTTTATCATAAATATAAGGGTAAGATTCTATAATTCCTTCATCAGAGAAGATCGCATAACCATTATGACGTAAAATAATTTTATGAGTTGCTTGATTAATATGAAATTTCCTGGCAATTTTATTTTTTAACTCAATAATCTTTCTGTTAGGAGAGATATAAAAACTTTCAGTTAAGCCATTTATACCTCTTATATAAATATGGCCATGCTCAGCCGCAATTAAGGGTGGGACTGAGGTATAAAGACACATAATTGTAAGTATGTATTTCAATTTTTTCATCTTGTAATCCTTAGTTATGTTTATTTCTAGATTATAAAAAAGTATTATTAAATAAACATTAAATAATTAAATTAATTTAAATTATTATTTAAAAATATTAACACAAACCTGCAGTAAAATATTCTTGCCCACAAAATTTAAAAGACTATACGCCTTGTATTGAATAAGAAGAGAGAGCAGGGTAGCTAGAGTTTCAACCTATCCTAAAAAAATATTATTTATTGGAAACAAAACCTTTTTAAGACAGTTTCTCAAAAAAAGTGCTCAGGAATGATTAAGGCGCACAGCTACAAATAATTAAACCGTAATTCAAAAACTTGAAGGTAATTGAAAGTTTTTCCTTACGGTTATGAGGTTTGAGGATAACGATTTTTAGAGACAAGCGTTCTTCTTTCCTCGTCAGTGACAGCTGCGATCAGAGATATGCAGCCATAATTTCTTTTATCCTGGGGGAGGCTTTCCACATGCGAGTCTAGCATATGAATCTTTCCCATACCAGGCATCGATAACCTACTAATTGCTGTGTTAATATCCTCTCTTGCCTCACCGCATATCAATTAAGGAAAAATAAACCAGCTTTTGAATCTTTGCCTTCACTTATCCAAAACGGAGGTTATACTCCATAATTCATGGACTCATTATACGGGGGATGGTCACACTGACACACGTATTTAAATACTCCCCAAATAAAATCAACCCATTAAGAACTTGTACTTCCAAGAAGTAGCTTTAGTTTTTCTTTTGCGGGACCATAGTGGAAATCAGCCGCTTTCTTATACCATCCAATGGCTATTGCTAAGTTCTTTTCTATATTTAACCCATATTCATACATCTTCCCTAAAGAATAATATGAATAGCAAGGTGCTGCTCTCTCAGCTTGTTTATATAGCCTATTCGCTTCTTGAACATCTACCTTAACTCCCCGGTCATGTTCATACATCCACCCTAAAGTATGTAAAGCATCCCCCGCACCTTGATCTGCAGCTTTACAAATCCAATAAATAGCTTGTTCATCACTCGCTTCTACTCCTTCTCCAGTCAGGTATATCAATCCTAAATAATATTGACCAACCGCTTCAACTTTATTTACTGCTTTTTGGAACAGTCCTAAAGCTTGAGGAAGATGTTGTTCTACACCCCAGCCTTCTTTATACATTGCCCCAAGATGCGCTTGTCCTCGCGCATATCCCTGAACTGCAGACTTCTTAAAATATTCAAAGGCTTTAATATAATCTTTATCGACTCTCCAACCATTTCTGTAAAGCATGCCTAAGATATCTTGACAATGACTTTCTGTATGC
>JACVCA010000092.1 GCA_016742295.1 Alphaproteobacteria bacterium
CGGCAGCTGTATATGTTTTTAAGAGTCAGGTTCTATTTTTAAAGCAGCAGGATGTGAAATTTTCTTTGTTGCCGTTTTGGAAGAAGCGCTGAATTTACGAACACTTTTTTCTGACGGCGAAATATATGCTTTTAATGGTCTTTTTCCAGGAACACAGTCTCTTTATTCTCAAAATCATATTACACCCGTTTTAAATGATCTAGGTCAAATTGCTTTATGGCAAAATTGGGCAAAGTCCATCGGACGCCCTTTACCAGCCATTATTCAAATTGATACAGGAATGTGGCGCGTCGGTCTTCCTCCTCAGGAGGTCAGGCAACTTGCCGCTGAACCAGAACGACTCGAGGGTTTAAAGATACAATATATCCTAAGCCATCTGGCTTGCAGCGAACAACAAGATCATCCAAAAAATAATCAACAACTTGAAAGTTTTCAACACGCACTTAGTCTTTTTCCGCAAACCCGTGGCAGTTTCGCAAATTCACATGGTATTTTTTTAGGGCCACAATATCACTTTGATCTTGTAAGACCAGGACGGAGTCTTTATGGGCTAAGCTGTCGGGCCTCAGAAGCCCATGGTATGAAATCTGCCGTTCGTGTTTATGCCCGTATTGTTCAAGTAAGTGAAGCAAATCAAGGTGAAACAATAGGTTATGATGCAACGTATCACGTAAAGGAACCCATGAAGCTTGCTACTCTTTCTATTGGCTATGCTGATGGTTTTGCGCGTAGCTTGACAAATTGCGGCATAGTTTATATTGGCAATGCCCCCGCACCAGTTGTAGGAAGGGTTTCTATGGATTTAATTACTATTGATGTTAGCAAAGTCCCGGCTCACGACCTATATCCCGGCGGGTGGGCAGAAATTATTGGTGAACACATTTCAGCAGATGATCTTGCAAATGCTGCAGGCACAAACTCTCGTGAGATTTTGGTCAATCTTGGCAAAAGATACCATCGCCTCTATACTTAAGCTACAAGGTGATAAACAAGCATCCTCTAACTTGAATTATATTTAGCTTTACGCAGCTTTTATGGCGCGTTAAGCTGTCCTCAAAATTAAGTTATTTAGAGAAGGGGTTAAAATTTAGGTGCTCACTCTTATTGCAAAAATTGGCCGACTTTTTTTAAATTTCTTAGCAACAACGGGCAAACTTGGCGTATTTACAGGCATGGCTATTATAGAAGGCCTAAGACCGCCTTATTATCCACGGCAAATTGCCCGTCAGCTTATTGATATTGGTTATTATTCTCTTCCTGTAGTCGGTATGACGGCTCTTTTTACAGGCATGGTTTTAGCTTTGCAAAGCTATACCGGATTTTCTCGATTTTCCGCTGAAAGCTCAATTCCAAATGTTGTAGTGTTATCAATTACCCGTGAATTAGGGCCCGTCCTTGCAGGCTTGATGGTGGCAGGACGGATGGGGGCTGCCATGGCTGCTGAGATTGGCACCATGCGGGTTACAGAACAAATTGATGCTTTAATGACCCTTTCCACCAATCCTTTTAAATATCTGATCGCACCACGCATGATTGCGGGTCTTACGATGCTGCCTTTCCTGGTTTTAATTGCTGATATTATTGGGGTCTTTGGAGGCTATCTTGTATCTACTTATAAACTTGGGTTTAACCCTATCAATTATTTACATCAAACGTGGGATTTTCTTGAAGTCATTGATGTCGTTTCAGGACTTGTGAAAGCTTCTGCTTTTGGTCTGTGTATTTCTACACTAGGTTGCTATCACGGGTATTATTCCCGGGGTGGTGCTCAAGGCGTCGGCACCGCAACCACTAATGCAGTTGTATCTGCTTCTATGCTTATCTTAATTTTAAATTATACCCTAACTGCAATTTTCTTTAGTTGATGATGATGAACCCTCAGCAAATACCCTCAAAAATTTTGATTTCCAATTTAAAGAAAAGCTTTGGTAGCAAGCACGTTTTACGAGGGCTAAACCTTGAAGTTTCAAAAGGCGAGTCCGTGGTCATTATCGGTGGCTCAGGAACAGGTAAATCAGTACTACTGAAATGTATTTTAGGTTTGATTAAACCTGATTCTGGAAGCATTAAGATTGATGGACAAGAACTTAGGGGCAGCTCTCGGAAACTCATTGCTCAGGCTATGACAAAAATTAGTATGCTGTTTCAGAGTTCAGCGCTTTTTGATAGCCTTCCCGTATGGGAAAACGTGGCTTTTTTACTTCTTCAACGCCGCCAATATAAACGTCAACAAGCCAAAGAAATGGCGATTCAACAATTGGCTGCAGTTGGGCTTAACGAACGCGTCGCAGATCTCTTCCCTTCGGAAATTTCTGGTGGTATGCAACGTCGGGTCGCCCTTGCACGCGCAGTCATTCATAAACCTGAAATTATTTTCTTTGATGAACCAACTGCAGGTCTTGATCCTATTTTCAGCAGCGTCATCAATAGTTTGATTGTAAAATGTGTCAAAGAATTAGGAGCGACTGCAATTACCATCACCCATGATATGGTTAGTGCCCGTCATGTCGGCGACAGGATTGCAATGCTTCACGAAGGCAAAATCATCTGGGATGGGCCTGCTAAAGGCATTGAGCATTCAAAAAATCCCTATGTAGATCAATTTATCAATGGTCAATCAGATGGTCCTATCAAGATAGAAGTTTAATTAAATTTATACTTTTTTAAAATTTTTCCTTTAAAATTGTTTTAAGTAACATCTTAAAATAAACTTTGAAGGAGTATGAAATGAAAAAATTTTTTAAGACAATAGCTCTTGGATTGCATTTAGCATTTTTTCTTGAATATGCTTATGCGAGTCAAGCGAATAAAGAAGTTAGTAGAACAAATGAAGAATGGCCTGAGTTTGATAAACAACAACTTAAAGAACTTGCACAAGGACGGGCTGCTTACGAAAAAAATCCTGTAACCAATAAAGATGAAAGCTTTGTTGTAGATAAAGCCTCCCAAGCCACACAAGCCTTTAAAGATTTCAAGGCAGATATGGAGAATGTAGAGGCTGGTGACTTAAAACCTAATTTCGATAACAAAAACAACACAGCTACTTTTTACGATTCAAAGTACGGTAAAATTAAAATCCTTGTTCAGCCCGCTAATCCAAGCTCTGATCCCAATAATCGGACTGAGGACGCTAGCACGTATGGGACAAGTTTAAAAAACAATGATCCTAATGATGTCACCCGCGTTGATGGTAAAGGAGCAGCATAATTGTCATAATTAAAATCGAGTTCACTTATGCAGATATTTTACTTTTCGAGAATAAAGTTCTGAGATATAACTTAAGTTAAATGGGCTTCCTAACTTAAGGAAAAGTAATGTCTTTTAAATTACCAGAACTCCCTTATGACTTGAGTGCCTTAGAGCCTCATATTTCTGCAAGAACGCTTGAATTTCATTACGGCAAGCACCATCAAGGCTATGTCACAAAGTTAAATGAATTGGTGCAAGGACAGGATTTAGAAAACTTCTCATTGGAAGAGATCATAAAAAGAACTGCAGGCGATAATTCAAAAATTGCTATCTTTAATAATGCAGCACAAGTATGGAACCATACATTTTATTGGCACTGTATGACTCCCCAAGGAAGTGGCCTCCCCTCGCCGGCTATTAAAGCAAAAATTGATGATAGCTTTGGCAACCTTGAACAGTTCAAGAAAGAGTTTAAAGAAGCTGCAATGACTCAATTCGGCAGCGGTTGGGCGTGGCTTATTGCTGACCAAGGTAAACTTAAAATTATTAAAACTGGCAATGCGGATTTACCCTTAGCCCACGGACAACATGCCCTGTTGACCTGTGATGTGTGGGAGCATGCTTATTACCTTGACTACCAAAACCGCAGGATGGATTATGTTGATATCTTCATGAATCAACTTATCAATTGGGACTTTGTGGAACAGAATTATACACATGCAACAAAGGCCTAACCCTAAAAACTACCTTCCATCCATTATATGAAATAAAATGAAATGAGAGAATATCTAAAACTATAATTATTCCAGCACCCTGTCTGGGTGTACCAAGTGGTTGTGCTAGACTTAAGGTAAATCCAATTTAGATTTCTCAGCCGAGTGATTATGATTATCCTTGCGTCCCCTTAAAGCAAGACCAATTTTGACCACGAGGGAGCGAGACCCCTCACTCTTTCCAACTTCCTATGCTATGGATTCAGCCCCTTGCCATAGTTGTAGTTTACGAGACTCAACGCACCTTCAGTTATCTTCAGCATATCAACTCCCTACGCTTATCTGGCTTGTGTGGCTGCCAGAAAGGTGTAGTCTCTCCACATTCACCCCGCATCTTTCGATGCTTAGCTGCTTGCCCGACCCCCTCTTGATTCAGGGTCGTAGGGGCATTTATTGGTATAAATAGTTACCTCCTTTCCTTAAGTGATGACAACTCTGTTAAGCGACTTCGTGTCGCAAGGGCCCCTCTACATAAAGATACCGTCTTTATGTAGATGGAATTTTTTTTATGCTCCTATCAACTTAATATTTTTTTAATGAATTATTATTACAATTAAGAAATGTAATATTCCTATGAGTAAAAATTCAACTTTTAACAAAAACTAAATTTATTTATAATTCTAAAAAAAAGAGCATAACTATGTTAAACCAACTCTCATCAAATTTATATAGGCGTTATTTACCTAGCATATTAGGAACTTTTCTGTTTAGCTTCCTTACATGTATGCTACATTCTAAAGCTCAAGCATCACCAGTAACACTCCAACAAATAGGACAAATGCAACAAGCTAATGCACCAATCGAAGCTCAGCGGTTATGCTTTGCTCTCATGGAAGCAGGACATCAGAGGCATGCTAATGTTGCTCTCAATTCATATAATAACTTTGTACCTCTAGGGCAACAAATCAATTTGCAACAAATGCGACGTCTCCGTGTCATCCTAAGACAACTAGGTCTTAATGACGTTACTTTCCCCCACTTATACAATGGAATAATGAATGGTTTAAACTATAATCAAATATACCCGCACGGAAATAACATTGTCACCCTAGCTCGATTTAACGATCTTGTGAATGTAATAGATTTTCTTGTTGGTGGTCCAGGAAACCGTATTGTTATGATGCAAAGTTGCCAGCATTATTACCGATAGGATTTAAGATTTTTGTCGAATCTGTTAAAATTTTGCTCATGTAATTAAGTACACGATTAGCAGCAATGCTGATCGTGTCCTTGACTATAAGGTATCCTGTGGAAGAACCCCTAAAAGTGTTCGTTTGACCGTTATATTGATGTTGAACTCAGAGAAAGGCCTAAGTCAGCAAAGCATAAGATAATATCTGTATAAAATACCCCTCTGCTCCAATATCATATGACTTAAACCATATTTTCTAAGTTTGTTATAAATTCTAAAAACTAGAAAAACTTGCTCTAAGGCCCGCAGTTTGCTGGGCCAAGATGCAGAGTACTGGGTAGTTTGGCGGTTTCCGTTATGGAGCCTCTAGGATGACCTAGCTCGCATTTATAATGATAAAAACTGTAGACGTAAGAAAGAAGAAATTCTTTCCTTTATGCCAACAAAATAGAAATAAAGTACGAACAGAGCCCCTATCCTTACATCTCTCTCATCTTAAATTAGAGATTTTTCAATACACTGTTCTCTCCCTATTATGATCATCTCGGGACTGTCAACTCATTGAAAGCAGTTATAGCATAAAGGCACATTGTTAGGACTTACCTTTATTATCCAATGAGAATTATTATCACCTAATAACCTATTACTATAC
>JACVCA010000093.1 GCA_016742295.1 Alphaproteobacteria bacterium
GTTACATACTCAGCGACGGCGCTTATGCGAGCGAGGTCTTGCTTGTTCAGCTTCCTGTTTGAACTTTCGGCGAGGTCCTCTCTCAGCTCAGACTTTATACTAGGCATGCGCTGTTCTTGGTATTGAATGCCTGTCTTTATGGCTTCAAACAGTACATCCATTGGTTTAACGCCGTACCGTTCTTGATGGCGCAAAACCTCATTGGCCATCCGGCTTGCTGCATAATCCGACAGGTTTAGTTGCGTTTGCCAGGTTTTTGCTTCCTTGGCTTGCAGCTTTTGGTTCATTGCAAGTTCTTGGCAGGCTTGTTGATTAAGCTTATGGCTTTGCGGTGGTTTCTTGCCGCCCCGCATCGCCTGCTCATAAAGCCTGCCTTCAATCAAGGCAATCCGCTCAGCATATATTCTTATTTTTGGTCTTTCTGCTGCAGAGATATGGTCAAAGGTTTCCTTCCAGTTCTTGAGGTAGTCTTTTTCAATTCGAGGGATTCGCTTTTCTTCATAAAGCGCGCGCTGCATAAAGATTCGAAGATCCTCTTTTTGCGGCTGCTTTTGCATATGAGCCCTAAAGTTCTCTACCTGCTCGGTGACGTTTCGGGCAACCTTATCGATCAGCCTTAGGTCTTTATCATTTAATTCGTACTTCTGGGTCTGAATAAGATGAGTTTTAAAAATACTTCTCAGGTTAGAACCTGCTTGCGTTTGAATCACTCGCGCTTCAAGGGATGCTGGTTTGTCCTGCCCTACTTCGGAGAGTGAGAGCTTCTCTTGCTTGCCGGTTGTTACCGTTGTATTTCCAGACAGCCTTTCAGCACCTAACTGTGTTACAGCATCCTCTTTGTACCTATTTCCTTTCTTATGCGCCGTATTAGAAGCTGCGAGTTCAGCCAACTCTCCAGGAATACTTTGATTTAGTCTAGAATTAATACCCTTCTTTTGTGCCTTTTCGGTCCCTAAGAGCTTTGCTCGTTCAGCTTCACTGAGACTGTGTTCGGTTGGAAATACAATATCAGTTTCACGCATTTTACCCAGAAATTGGATACACACCTCTTGCCAGCTACGTCGCGATACATATTTGATGGCATCTAATTGATTGCCGATCCGATTCAAAACCTTGCTCAACAAACAGTCATCGTCTTTCATGAGAGTATAAGCTTGATCTGAGCTCACGTAATCAATTCCCATAAGCTTCTCATTCATGCTGGAGAGATTGTTCATGAAGATTTCATCTCTCCAGAAGTCTAGCTTTGACCCAAACACCTTTAAGGATTCTTTATGGCGGGTCATGCCTACATAAGAGAGATTTCGGTACATTTCCCGTGAAGCTAAAAGAAAGCACTTATCTGCATCAGCTCCTTGAGTCTTATGAATGGTTGCAGCCCAGCCTTGATCAAAATATGGATACAGCTTTGGTACAAAAGAAACTATTTTATTATCACTCTCTTTGGTTCCATCGAGGTGCACTTGAATTGTTTGACGGTTTAACGAGGTTACTGTTCCTAGTGTGCCGTTACTTACCCCTAACCCGTTATCATTGCGGGTAAAGAGCAACCTGTCTCCTACTGCAAAATGTCGTTCTTCTTTAAAGATGATTTTGTCTTCGAAGTCATTTTCATTTTGTCTGTGAATCGTATAGAGGTAATCCTCTTTACCAATGTTACCTTCCTGCTTGAGTAAGCTCCGCACCGCTTCATTCATGCTTCGAGTGTCTCTATTGGTGTAAGCAAACATAAGATGAGACTTTTCAGGATGGGCTTTGAGTGAAGTTAAGAAGGCTTCAATGATCTTTTGTTTGGTCAGAGCTTTTACGTCACAGACATGCCTGTCCTGGTGCTCATCTAGTTGCGGTAAATTCCATCTAATCTCCCATGCCTTTGCTTCCTGCAATTGCTGCTGCTTCGGTAAAGAGCGGTCTACAAACCATAAGACAAATTCTTGAGGATCAACTCCTAACTCTTTCATAAATGGTTTGCAGAAGGTGATGTTATCATGCATGTGCTTGGCACAGGCTTGCCGTCTCTCCTTCCATTCCTGGTAAAGATTATAATCTTGATGGCCGGCAAGCTCCTGAAAAAATGGCCTACGAGTAAAACCTAATTCCTTAAAGTCATCCAACATACTGTGATAGATATTGCCTGCAACACGCCTTGAGAGGTTATAAAGCTCAACCACACCTCGATGATCCTGATCCTTTTTTAATAATTTAAGATCAGGAACCTTCTCTTCACCAAACTCAATACAACCTTTCTGGTAATAAGCTTCGATGGCTTCACGGGTTTTAAGTTGGCCAAACAGTTTCGTAGCTTCTCGTTGCCAATCTTCTTTCTGCCGTACAATGGTCTCAAGTTTGGCAACCACTATGCGCTCTGTTACTAAGCGTAATGCTGCCCCTGCTTCAACAGGTTGGAGTTGTGCGCTGTCGCCAACAATAACGGCTTTAACCCCCAGGGTATTCACGGCTTTTAAGAAACTTTCAAACCTCTCCGTATCGACCATTCCTGCTTCATCAAGCATCAGGACTGATTTTGAAGAATAGCGGCACCGGCCTGATTCAAACTCGTGTAAAAACTTATGCAGGGTCTTTGATTGAATGCCCAGTTGCTCAAGATTTTGAGATGCTTTTCCTGTAGACGCCAACCCATACACACGGAAGCCTTCAGCTTCCCAAATCTCTTTAGCTGCCTTTAAAGCTGTGGTCTTACCTGCTCCAGCGTATCCTATAACACAAGAAAGTTGATCTCCTTTGGTCAGGTGAAGGATGGCTGCCTTTTGATCTGCTGAAAGCCCACCATATTCCAAAAGCTCTTGATCATAAGCGGTCATGACCTTATTCACCTGTTCTAGCTTCACAAGGTGACTTTGCACTTTACCCAACTGCTCCCCAAGCCGTACGACATTTAGTTCAGCTTTGAGCATCGCCCGGGTCGTATAGACAGCCGCTTCTTTTTCTTGAGCACCATTTATTTGCACTGTACGAAGTAGCACCAGCTCACGCGAGTTCTGAAGTTTAGCCTCAAGCTTTTGGTACAAAGCCGCGTCATCGACATACCGGGCAAGAATCTTTTGCACATCCCCCCACATAAAGGTTGCTTGGTTCTTGGTGGCAATCTCAAGTACTACCTCAGGCCTGCGGATAATGCGGTAAAGGTTCTTGAGCTTGACCTCTTGAAAGGCACGAATCTTATCTAAAATAGGCACAAATTTTAAAGAATCCTTTGCGTCTCCTGCTCCTTCAGGGCTCTGATCTTTAAAGCTATCCTGCTTTTGTTGTTGGAGACGGCGCTCCATCTCCGTGACGCCTTTACCCTGCTTTGGCTGTCCCTCAAGCTCAATACCGCGGTTATAATTTGAGCGGTGATCAATGGTTGTCTCAAACCCGTTCATCTTGAGATGGAAATTGGTATAAGCGGCCCACTGCTCACGCCACTGCAACAATTGTGTTTTCGTATTCCATGCGCGTTCTTTATGAGCTGATAGACCATGTTCTTCTAGGCGCCGGGTTAGCAGTAAAGCATGGCAATGAGGTTTATATTCCCCTGTCTCTTCATCGGTATCCAGGTGAAAATTTGCAAGCACTGTAATACCTAACTTGCAACACTGATCTTGTAAGAACTCTCTTGCTAAAGCGAAGTTTTGCTCATCCGTAAATTCCTGAGGTAGGGCAAATTCCAGCTCACGATACACTTGTGCATCTTTACGCTTTTCTGCACCCTCAACCAAATCAATCAACTTCTGCACACCACCCTGGCGGCCTCCGGTAATGAGGTTTTGTAAATCATGGGCCCATTGCGGTGCACTTTCAGGCAACAACAGTTCCACGTGCTGTACGGACTTACTGCGGAAATCAAAACTTTTACCAGTTTGTTGATCAATGAGTTTACAGCCAGCTCTATAAGCTGTAGCACCCACAGTGTTGCGACTTGAACGGGACAGTATTTTGGCTGACATATGATAAATGGCCATGGGCTTTTGTCTCATGCATGAATGCGTGTTTCATTTTGCCCGTTTGACCTAGGCCGCTTGCGGCCGAGTGCTCATTGCAGTATGCAATGTATAAGCGCGCTTGTAAAGATTTTTCTTGAACTACCTTATTGATTTTGCTTGTATTATTTGATCTTTCTTAATCTACATTTATCAGTCTTCGTCATCTGGGGTTACTTTGAATTTTTCAGATGAAGAAAATTCATAAAAGGGTGATGCATGAGGGAGGTTATCCCTTTTGCTATAAACTTATCGTGAGAAAGGTATAGATTTATTGTAGCCTATAAGCTACAATCTAAAAATGAAAAACGATATCTTCACAATAGAAATTTATCAAAATTCTGAAGGCAAAAAGCCATTTATTGAATGGATGAACTCCTTAAAAGACACAACCGCACGAGCAAAAATTAATGTACGCCTGGCGCGTATAAGGCTTGGCAATCTTGGTGATTATAAGTCTTTAGGAGAAGGTATCTTTGAATTGCGAGTTAACGAAGGGCCAGGTTACCGTATTTATTTTACGCAAAATGCTGAGAAGAAAATTATCCTACTCGGGGGAAGTAAAAAAACTCAACCTAAGGAAATTGTAAAAGCACGAGATTATTTAGAAGATTATAGGAGAAATAAAGATGTCAAAAAGCATACCTTATAAGGATTATTTAAAAGAAACGCTGAAAGATCCCCAAGAAGCGGCAGCATATCTTGATGAAGCTCTAAAGGATAATGACCCTAGCGTCTTTACCTTAGCCTTAAGGGATGTTGTCGATGCCTGTGGGGGCGGAATCACTGAAACCGCAAGAAAGACCTCCTTAAATCGTGAAGGGCTCTACCGGATGCTCTCTGAGAAGGGCAATCCCCGTTTCAAAAGCCTTAATTCTCTTATAGATTCTCTTGGGCTTGAATTGCATGTCATGGTAAAGAGTCAGGAGAAAAACTACAAGCATTCATCCAAAGAACTGAGTCAGTGAAGAGCTGTTAAAGCTGACCTTTCCCCCTATAATGCATCCAGTTTAAGTTAATACCTAAGTCCAACTGGAAAAGAATTATGAAGAAGAGCTATGATCTCGAACACATTATGAACGTAAGTGCAGCTTATCCCAAGGCATAGGAATTAGCTTCAGGCATAATTTAAAGAGCACTTGACATGGATTCAAATATCTTCACGCTCGGGGGGGGGGTGTTTATAAGCACTATCATGATCTCCAGGGAGCGAAATAAAGCGCATAAACACTCCTTCGCACATTACACGGGCATGGCATTTATGAGATAACCTCATTCGAATTTACCGGAATATGCAACTGAGGCCACTGCTTAAAAAATGTTCCAATGTTTGTTTCCAATATTCTGTGCGGTCTGCTTTTTTATGAGCCATGTATTCCTCCTCATCAAAGCAAAATCATGCCATGATTAACTCTCTCTTGGTATAGGCACTTCCTCGCACCCTTACCAGCGGCCATCATCTTCAGTCTTATGGAAACATGTCGTCAGAATAAAGTTGACCCTCAAGCTTATCTTGCGGATGTATTGGCACGGTTGCCAACTCACCCCAATCGACGGATCAAGGAGCTCTTGCCGCACTATTGGCAGCCTTCTCAAACTTTGACCCAAGCTGCCTGAAGAAGCATACCAAATCTCCATTCCTTATAACATAGGGGGTTGCTCATACGGTTACATCTTAACATTCCTTATGGTTCTGTGTATCCCTTCATACACTATTTCTAAGAAATGTCAGATCAAATCTTAATACACCTTACAAT
>JACVCA010000094.1 GCA_016742295.1 Alphaproteobacteria bacterium
AACAATAACAGTTTTTTTCTTAACCAAGCACTGCATCACTGCAACATCAATGATACCTGTGGGTTTGTACTTTCCTCCACCGATTATGCCAATTTGGTCTGGGGAAATACCGAGAAAGGTTCTTAAACGTTCGATCCATTGATCCAAAAGTTGCCTGCGATGAACAAGAATCAAAGTATTGGTTTGTCTGGCAGCAATGATGTGAGCGGCAATAACAGTTTTTCCAAAGGCGGTGGTTGCTGCAAGCACGCCCGTGTCATGCTTCAACAATGCTTGGACCATTCGCTTTTGTTCTGCGGTAAGTTCCCCCAAAAAAGGGGCTTTAATTGAGTTGCCGTTATTTCTTTTGTCTTCGATTTCCACTTTGATTCCTAGGGAATGGAGCAGTTCAATGACCTCATCAGCGCAGCCTCTGGGAAGCCCAAGATGTTGAGGAAAATCCTCTGCACATGCAATAATACGCGGTTTTCCAAAAGTTGATAAGCGCATAGCCTGAGCCTTATAAAAATCAGGATTTTGAAAGGCAGCTAATCTGATAAGCTTGTTTTTCAAAGCTGGTGGAAGCTCTTGCTTTTCGATATAAAGTTGATTGCTTAAGACCACATCAATGGATGCTGGTAGTTTCTGCTTGATAGGTATATCAGGCCTGGTGCGTGAAGGACATATTTCCCATGGCTTATCATCTTCTTCATTCAATGGCATTCGCACACCAAGAATTCTTCCTTTAATGGAAGCTTCTTCCACGATGGCGGCAATTTCTGTTAAGGTCATTCGCCGTATAGAGGCAAGATACTCCCATTGATCAGGATAGGGCTTGAAATGTTCATCCAAGAATATACTGTTCCCATTTTCACGAGGACGATGTTGTAAAGGAAGTGCAATCAAGTTGCCAAATCCACCGGAAGGCATTGTGTCTTGATTTGGGAAAAACCGATCGTAGGATTCAAAGCCAATTTCTGGCGTGCGTTCCATCGTCTCTGTCAACAATGCTGCTCCCATTTTACGGGCCTCAGATGCGGGCACGGGTGCACTGAAAAAAATCCAAATATGTCCTCCATTACCAGAACGTGATCTCTCAAGACTTGCCGGCACATTTCGAATCCGACATGTTTCTAAAAAAGCGCTAGCATCTCGCTGCCATTTCTCTTTATCCAAATCGACTGCCAAAAACCAGCAAGTTTCATCTTTGAGTATAGGATAAACGCCAATTGTATAATCTCGTTTATAAGCGTTAGTGCCTTCACCCATAAGATGCTTATGGATAATTGTTTCAGTAAGAGGAATGAAAGCCTGATTGCTACATTCACTACATTTGATGTGCGGCTTTTTGCAAATACCTCTTACCCATTCATTTTGACAGGCTGGCGAATAGCCCGCTTTACCTGTTTTTGAGCTATCCCATCGCTTAGGAAATACATCCATACGACCACGAAATAGGCTCAGGAAAATTGTAATTTGCTCTTCAATTGTGTAGTGCGATTTTGTTATAATTGGAGAAGAGTTGTTTGGTTCTGTCTGTAATTGCTCTTGTAACTTTCTTAACTCCCTTATCAATTCTGCTCTCTCAGCATCAAGGGTATTGATGCGCCCTGTTAAATGCTGAATTTGGTCACGAATTGATTGCACTTAGTTCTTCCTCATCTTGCACCAACTCCGCTTATCCTCTCCAAGGGTCTCCAGGTAAATTAGAAATAATTTTTTCATAAACCAACCTATAAGCATTGAGTTGATCGTATGTCAGATCAGCAGCCAACAAGAGGACGATATCGTCTCTAAAGACGGCGTCTTGCAGTTTGTACGTCATATTTTCTTCAAATTCCGCACGAGATACTTGAAGATCTTCCTTCTTTAAATAGCTTTTTAAGCAGCTGAGAATCTTAGACACATCTAACTTTGGATAGCAAATCAACGTATGGTAAATATCAAACAAATCGCGTCCTTTTCTACGTTGATAAAGGGCACGAAGTTTAGTGGCAATGAGCTCCTCGAGGCAGTAAGTTGTCACTGTTGTTTGGGCAGAAAACCATCCATTCTCCACAACAAAGGGAATACCTACCAAATCAAGTTCACTGCCATGTTCACGCGTATTGATCTCAACTTTGACTTTCATGGTTTTAACAGGAGGGTTTTCCGTGTCAAAGCGGTAATAAAAGGTAACACGTCCATTTGATTGTTTATACTTTGGCTTTCCAAGCCAAGGATCAATGATTTTGTGAAGAACTGTCATAAGTTCTCCTATAGGACCCTCTTTGTATTGAACCAAATCAATGTCCTCGGAATATCGCATTCCTGGTTCAAAAAATAGCTTGTTAAGCGCAGTTCCTCCCCTAAACACTAGATGTTCTCTTAACAGGCTATGATTATAAATTTCCGCAATAACACGAGAAAGAATTAAGTCTTGTTCAATTTGAGCAGTATTTTGCCAGGGTGCTTTTTCAATCCATTGGGTGATATATCTTTTTGGAATCATAAATCAGGTTCTATACTTTCATTGATTATTAAGTGCCATTTATCATTCTTTTCAGCATTAGTTGCATTTTTTCCGGGTCGCAGTAATGAGAAAATAACTGGCTTATGCTCCTTTACATAATGAGCTAAAGCTGCTGCTAGTTCTTGATGTCCCAAGTATTCAAATAGATATCCCAGTCGTTGGGCATATACTAAAGGGAATTTCATCGCTGTTTCTTTTAATATATCACAGCTTATTCTGTCTATCAGCTCATCTAGCACCGTTGCCACCTGATTCAAGTTACCAGATTGATGAACATAACGAAGAAGATCAAAAGCCGTTGCTTCTGGTGTTGAGACATTAAGAGGACCTCGATCAGTTTTAAGATGCTGTAAAGGAGTATTAGTCAAATTCTTGTTAAAATAAAACACAATCCGAGTTCGTCCCAAAATGACTGGTTTCAGTCGAGTTGTCACCATAACCTGTAAAACCTGGGTAGCCTGATGAGTCGCTCCATAAAAGCTAGCTGCAGAAAGAAGACTGATATAGTAAGGGAAATTGATAGCTCTCATAAGATCATCAATAAATAACTCTGGAGGCACAAAACCCAATTGTTTGTATTCTGGAGGAATAATTAAATAATGTCCTCTAAAGAGCGGCACAATCTGTTTCAAGGCAACTTGGCGTTTAATGCTATTACGAATGGCAGCATCAGTTTTTTCTAATTGCCTGATAGCAGAAGCCTTCGAGAAAATAAGTTCGCCTTTGCTTAGTAATGTCATCAAATAATCGGATAAATAATTATATTTCATGTTTTAAATGTACCAGAAAATGATACATTTATGCAATGATTTTTACTCTTTTTAACTCTCATTATTTCACCAATTTTATGGCCTCTAAAAAACAGAGAGAAGTTGGTCAGTGGGTAAGCTCCCTCCGCAAATGCTGGAGAAGCCAAGGTTCTTTGATATATTTCTATGTAATTACATAATATTACAGAAGATAGGGCATTGGTAGATTTGAGATAATCCCTTAAATACACATGCGAACTACTTTAATGCTGATTCTCTATAATCTGCCTATTTTTTAGACAAATCCTATTATTTTATTCTCTCTTTCTCTATTACATGCGAACTCGGCCATTTTGTACGCATGTGTGAATGTCACAGAAAACTTGGTTATCTGAAAATACAATTTTTGGGTTTGTAAATTTGCCGTCATAGTTAACCATTAACTCGACATAAGGCACCTATTAAATTCCTCTGGTAACTTGCCTATTGGAACTATAATTTTATTGGGCTTAAAAGTATAAGCTGTGAGTCCTGCCAACAGGTTTATAATAAAATTATCGGGTTTGCGGTGACGAGTATGGTGAATTTGATAAAGGTTTTTAAGTTGATCAATGACAGTTTCAATCATACCCCGTTTGGAAAGACAGAACTTTTGAAAACAAGATAGAACGCGTTTCTTCATATTTTTCTTCACTTTCGTAATCATTGAAATTCCTTTTTGTGCAAGCTCCTCAGCTCTTTTGGTGCATAGATATCCTTTATCTCCAAACGCAAGGCCTTTAAGACCTCTTAGCAGTTGAATTAAAGGTTTGCGGTCGTCGACGTTGCCTGGAGTTACACAAAAAGTCATAATTTCTCCTTGATGGTTTAAAACCAAATGGAGCTTCCACCCAAAAAACCATCCCATTGAAGTCTGCCCGCGCTTAGCTATATCCTTAAAGACTTTGTGTCTTAAAATGCGCTTATTATGGCAAACTGCTAAAGGCGTAGAATCCACATAATAAACTCCTGTCTTTTCGCCAGCCTTACATTTCATATAAACGATTAATGCATGTGCTACGCTCCCTTGGATTTCAATAAAGCGATTGTAGCTCACTATGTTGGGGAAATATGAGCGCATCTCTCGTAAAATACATTCATGAAAGAAATCCTTGAAAGTTCTGTAATGACTCATATGAAAGAGAATCATAATTGTCATAATCTCACTCGCTTGTAAGCGACATGGGCGCTTGCGTTGGCGATGAGGATGGGGAAGGAGAAAACTTTCATAAGCTGGATAAAAGTCCTTGAAGTCGTCAATATCACAGAATATTTCAACGATAGGAGCAAGCATTTCCAGAACCTTTCGCAAATTGTTTCTTGAAATCTAGCTTGTTCCTATCACCAATTCAATTAAATCATAATATTATACAATCCTTACACCGAACTCAGGTTACGTAATATTAAATAATCTTTTGTATTTTGAAATATAGTATTTCGTGAATAGATTGATAGATTTATAGGATGAATTTAGCTATACTGTGAGAATGGCAAGAGCATACTCGGAAGACCTCCGGAAAAAGGTCATCTCCCACATTATGAGCGGATGCAGTAAGAGGGAGGCAGCAAAAGTTTTTAAGATTGGAGAAGCCACAGTATATAATTGGCTAAGACTTTACAAAGCAGGGAGTTTGCAAGCTAAAAGGCGTACTGATTATCCTCGCAAAGTAGATGAACAAAAACTCAGGGATTACGTTAAGCAAAATCCTGATCATACGCTTAAACAAATAGGCCAGGCTCTAGATTTGAAATTTCAAAATGTTGCTACTTGGCGCCTTAATAAAGGGTGAGTTCATCGCTCCTTTCACCTTTCAAGGAGGCTGTAATTCGGAGGTATTTAATGCTTGGCTTGAGGAAGTCTTATTACCTATCTTACCGAAAGAAGCCACTCTTGTTATGGATAATGCAGCTTTTCATAAGTCTGCTAAAACGAAAGAACTAATTGAAAAATTTGGCTGCCATCTCCTCTTTCTTCCAACTTACTCGCCTGATCTCAATCCTATTGAGCATTGGTGGCACAAAATTAAATCTATTCTTAGGCCTTTCATTCAACAAGGTTTTCAAGATCTGCATTATCTGCTCGATCTTTGTCTATCAACCTAACCACGAAATACTATAGTAGATGTAAAATAATAATGTTAATAAATCTACACGAAATACTATAGTAGATGTAAAATAATAATGTTAATAAATCTATAAGTACATAACCCCAGTTTTGGATAAGGCGAAGAAATGGTAGGCTAAACTTTCTTACAATTGCTTAGAAAATAAGAAGGAGTTTAGCCTATGGGATACAATATCACAGCTTTGTTTTTTTGCCTTGATGAATTTTGCAAATCTTATGAGGAATGGGAAAAACACCAGTTAATTGATACCGGAAAAAAGCGTGACCGGTCATGTCAGATGAGTTTAAACGAAAAGCTAAAAAACATGGTTCCCTTT
>JACVCA010000095.1 GCA_016742295.1 Alphaproteobacteria bacterium
CGAGACCCCTCACTCCTTCCAACTTCCTATGCCATGGATTCAGCCACTTGCCATAGTTGTAACTTACGATCCTCAACGCAGCTGAAGACCTCGAAGAACTCTTTTTTTTAGATGGTTTTTTGAAAATAGAATTTTTTTGTACAGACAACTAAAAAATAAGAGGGATTTTTAGCTTGTTTTAGCCTCTAAGGTCTTGTTTTTAGACATTTGGAAGGTTTTTGGGCGCATTTACCCTGTAAAAGCCGCTCTTTGCTCCCAGAACGTAAGCCTTTTCATATTATAAACAAGGTTCGCTAGACCAATTTTAACATGCGCTCTCTTAAGACCAATCGTCCTGATAAAAAGACTCATCTTATCCTTTTGAACCGCAAAGATGTGCTCTACCTTTGAGCGAATCTTGGACTTTTTACCGTTCGCTTGCAGCATACGCAAAGGCATGGGATGACCTTTAGGTTTCTTGCGATGAAGCTTGGACGTAAAGCCGTTGTTTTGTAGGAGCATTTCATTTGCTTGGCTGCGATAAGCCGTATCTCCCCAGACGTCTCCGCAGGTGTTTTCCTTATCCAAAAGCTCAGCCAACAGTTTACCGTCGTAGCGGCTAGCGTCGGTCGCATGGAACTTACGGATAAAACCATACCGATTGTCTATGGAAATGTGATTTTTATAACCAAAGAAAGGCTGTGCCAGATCGATAAAGTTATCCCCCTCTTTAGGTTTAGCCTTGCTATATTTGACCGTCCATCGGGTGTCTCTGTCCTTCTGAGCCAGTTTTGAGGAATTAGCTTTCCAGTCTTCAGGAACCTCTCCGCGTTTGATCCTCTCCTTCTCCGCTTTCGTCATCCTTTGCCGAGGTGCTGAAACGATGGAAGCTAGAGTAAAGGAATGGTTTAGCAACTTTAGGAAGATGCCTATCTGTTTCCTGCTTCTTTCGAATGCAGTGCCTCACTAGCTTCTCCATACTTGAGTACCCATCCCCTTCTCATCCCACCGTACGTTCAGTTTTCCCGAATACGGCGGTCCGACAGTTTTAGTCGTAAATCTTGCACAAGCTCTCTCAATATTTAATGAGCCCACATGCAATGTAAGGCATTCCAATTGCATAAAGTTTCTCATTTGGATATTTCTTCCATCCAAACCCACGGCCTTTACTTCTATGGGTTAAATATCTTCGAAAGCGGATATTGATGAAGTGCTGTAAAAGCGCAAAAGCTTTACTGGCATTCGTGTGTCGGAAATAGTTTACCCATCCCATTAACACTGGCCGAATAACTTCTATAAATTCCTTTGGCTTTATTGGCGCATTTCTCGATGTCATATATTTCAGTTTCTTCCGAATAGCTTTCTGCGCTCGCTTTGATGGACAGATATAGATGGCGTTCTTACCGCTTCTTGGACTTTTACGTCTTACAAAGTTAAAGCCGATAAAATCAAATCCATCCGCCAACTTTGTTATTTTCGTCTTTTTCTGATTAACAGTTAATCCCATCTTTTCTGTCATCTCTACAAACGCCTTCAACACAGGGGTAGCAGCTCTCTTTTGAAGAACAAGAATTGCATCATCACAGTAACGATGTAGGGTTGCCCCTAGTTGTTCTGGGTACTGCATCCTATGCCACTCTTGATCTATCACGTTAAGGTAGATGTTACTATACAATGGAGAGATCGGAGATCCCTGAGCTACGCCCACTTTCAACGCTTTTACATCTTCCTTGCTTGCGATTCCTACCTTAAGAGTCTGTATGATCAGCTTAAGCATACTCCCATCTACAATCTTCAGACGTATTTGCTTTAAAAGCTTGTCGTGAGGAATGCTTTTAAACGAAGACATATCTAAATACCCCCTTCAATAACCCAAATGCAAAGGCATACTACTCAGGTGAAGAGGTAAAGAATACAGTTACTGTTACTGACCCTAGGCATCCTCTTTTTAACAGAACTTTTTCCATTCTATCAATTAGCGATCCTCATTTTAGCCAAGGTCATATTTATGTAATTTATCGAGAAGGCGTAACATTACATATCTTCAGCATATCAACTCCCTACGCTTATCTGGCTTGTGTGGCTACCAGAAAGGTGTAGCCTCACAGCATTCACCCCGCATCTTTCAATGCTTAGCTGCTTGTCCGACCCGCTCTTAATTCAGGGTCGTAGGGTCATTTAGTGGTATAAATGGTTACCTCCTTTCCTTGAGTGATAACAACTCTGTTAGGCGACTTCGTGTCGCACGGCTCTATTTACATAACGGAATGTAAAATACCATAGGGGTTTTCTATAATCATTGAGAGGCTTTGCTCGAGGATGTAACATTCCAAGGAGCATTTAAGATGCTTTTCTAAAATTCATAATCTGCCCTTCCATTATTATTTATTTTTATCCCAGACTACCAACGTTCAATATAGTCCGGCAAACCGCCATTCTTGAAAGCCCAAGTTTGTAAAGGTTATTTCTGTATTGCCCCCTAGGATGTTACGCTCTCGCATATTGCTGCCAATAAATTGGACACCCAAGTTTTATTGACTATGCGAAAGCAGCGTAAAATCAATGCCTGTCAGGTCAAGTGTAGAGTTTTACACATAATCTATTTCCATTTAGATACCTCCCTATCTTTTTCCAAAATAGTGAATATCTTAAGCCTTCCAACTTGTTAGCTGACCCCCCTTAAACGCAATTCGGGTTAAATTATCCCATAAGTACAAGGTTATTAAGAGAGGGGTTCTTATACTCCATACTTAATAACGCGTCTATTAATTCCTTCCCTGATAACTTATTTTTTGTTGATTCCTCCTCTGATAACTCGCTTTTTATTAATTCCCCATCACTTTCCATTTCTTCTGAAGCATTATTATTGATATTTCCAAAACTAATAATGGGAATTGGCTTTTCTCTGTCTTTATTAGCTTTAGCAATAATTTGAATGCACTTATTATCGAATTTATTTCCATCTAAATCAATAGAAATCAAGCTATTAGAAATATGGGAGATAAAATATTTTATACATTGCTCTTTTTTTAAGTTATTGTCCCTTAAGTTAACAGATTGGATATGAGGATTTTCTTTAATAATATGTCTTATAACCTGTAAGCATCTACTTGTATCATTTAATTTAAGATTAGATTTTACCCATTGAGAAGATTGCGCGATTAACCTCGCTATTATTGGAGCTATTTGATCATCTGTATTTGCACTCTTTACTTCACGTTTAATTTGCTCCCAACTCAATTCTATTGAATCTAAACCATTAAAATAATTAGAAAGTTTTGCTGGATTTCGTATTATTTCAATGTTTTCATTATTTTTTTCATCTTTATTACTTGTTGAGAGAGTAATTTCTTGAGAAGGGGAGCGAGAGTTAGATTCTTTTCCTTTTTTTGCTAGCCTCTTATATTGGTTATTTAAAAGACACCAAATTAAGGCTGCGCAAGCATCTTTCTTCTCACGAAAAATATTTATTAATAAGATGAGCGAACTTTCAGCACTAGGGTGAAGAGTTGTAAATTGACCTTTATCACTCGTTGGAGAGCTTATAGAAACTAATACTGCACTTCTAAAAAACTTTGCTGCGACTTCTACCTGTTTATCATCTAGGTATTTCTTTCCAGATTCATAACATTGAGATATTATATGCTCATCAGGAATGTGTGGAGACAGGCTAAATGAAGAAAATTTACAAACATTGATACTGTCAGGGCTAACTAGTTTTTTGCTTGCTTTAATCCCTTCTTTTTCTTTACCTTTCTTTGAAGTATCTCCCCGTTGCTTTTCAGATAGTTGAGAGGTACTACCCTTCTCGATTAAGGAAGGCAAGCTATCATCTAGTTCAATAGTGAAGAAATCTGAAATAGTATCACAGTCCTGTTTATTCCTTCTAAGCATAAACCTGTTTATTCCTTCAAGGATGCACTCTAACTTATTTGAAGTAAGTCGAGTTCCTTCACTTACTCTTTCTTTTTTGGACTCCTCATAAAGCCCATAGGTATGCACTCCTACAACATAATGATTATCCATGTTATAAGCTAGAAGCGGCCCTCCACTTTGCCCTGGTGCTGTCTCAATCTCATACAAAAAACGTTGCTCTTGAGACTCCTTTATATGCCCGCTATGCTTATACATCTGAGCAGCCTTTATTTTAGCTATGCCCTCTTGTAGTTTGACTTTTACACCTTTGGATGGATAACCAACAATCTTCAATCTAGGGCTGCTTGCAAGAAAGGAACTTTCAGGCTCCAATAAACCTGCCCAGCCTATTTGGTAACCAATGGCCCTCTCTAAAATTATTAGGCCCATATCATGATCATAACCTTCACCTTTCCCATCTATCCACCCTTTAAAACTCCTTAGCAAAACTCCTTTTACCTCTCCAAAAGGTTTCATGGTCTTACATTGAGCAGGAGTAAAGATAACTTCGGTTGCCCACCCCCCTCTCTTATGGCTAAAAAGGTTATGCGCAGCAGTGAGGACATGGTTTGGGCCTACAAGTACACCTGAACCTACACATTTAGCAGGGACTTCTTCCTCATTTTCACTATGAGGAAAGGTCATAAGAAGATTGCCACAATATCGATAGGGTAAATTGGTTACTTTCTTGGCTTTGAGTTTACTCATACTCCCTATAAGTCCTACTTCTTCTTTTCTCTCAAGCTTTTTTTCTTTACCTTTTTCCTGTCCCTTTGCTTCAATAAATTCATATTGTCCATCTTCACCTCTCATAGGGATAAATGTAGGAGAGTCTTTATCATATAAAAGGATATCTCCTGTGTGAGCTAATCTTAACTCCTCTCCAGGATGAGGAAGAGTATGACGTCCTAGCTCACTGGTTTCTAATAGGCTAATCTTGCCTGGCTGATCTGGCTGATAGTGATCGGTAAGTGTTAATAAAGAGTAATCCTCAAACTCTTCCGAGGCAATAATGGGGAAAGAAAGTATATTAAGTAAAAATAAGAATATGGAAAGATAGTAGCACATAAACTTAGTTCCTTTTTTAAAAGCTTTAATTTCCTTAATGAATTAATCAATATAAGAAGCCCAATATTAAAGATGCTCTTCTTATCTGTTAACTTCATTAATATGGCAAAGCAAAAAATCAATCCGTACTCCTATTATCAAATCCTCTTCAGGCTATCTGTTTGGTATTTTCGAAGATAAAGAAGCAGGCTATGAGCTTAGTTTACTCCCTCCTAAAGGGTTTTCTTGCTTAGTAAGCTTATATATGTGTTGAGCATCAGGAATTATAAGCCCCATGATTTGTGATATTTCTCCATTATTATCATCAAATACGGGTAAATAATCTGTTTTCTTCTTTTCTTTTTCACGTATAACTCGCGCAAATCGAGCATATAGATTTATTTTGAAGTAAAAAATATTTTTAGCGCCTGGAGTTACTCCAGAATATAAGTTTTTAATAGCTTCTTGGCGGTTAACTTTCCATATCCACCGCAATGACTTAATACGGTGAGCGCCATCTGAACAAAACCCTCCTTTATCAGTGTTAGTCCTTAAATTTTGAAAGACAATATTCCACTTAACTTCGTTAAGCCCCATGAAAGGCTTAATATTCATATCAGGAATATCTCTTTTAAAAGAAAATGTAGAAGTGTAGGTTGCTCCCGCTCCAATCATGCCGGAGACAGAAGGCCCCCCAGTCAATACATTGCCTGAGATACCAGCCGTTGCTGTTGCTGTATAGGTATGGCCTTTCATTGAAGTAGCTTCAGTTCGACCT